>CAJZFF010000020.1 GCA_915069725.1 uncultured Actinomyces sp. | reverse complement strand
GGCGGCCCCGTCGGTGACGGTCGAGCCGTTGTTGTCGGCCTTGCCGCCGTTGTTGGCGGCCTTGTCACCGTTGTTGGCGTTACCGCCGTTGTTGTTGGCGGCCTTGTCGCCGTTGTTGGCGTTACCGCCGTTGTTGTTGGCGGCCTTGTCGCCGTTGTTAGCGGCCTTGTCACCGTTGTTGGCGTTGTCAGCGGGGGCGTCCCCGGCACCGGGAACGGCGCCGCCGCCCCAGGCGACGTTGACCAGCGCACCGCGGTCCACGGCGACATTGGCGTTGACGCCGAGGGCCTTGGCGATGTCCTCGGGCAGGGCGTGACCGTTACCGGAGGCGGGGCTTCCCTCCTTGAGGTGGAAGTCCGAGGTCTTGTCCATCGGGTTGGCGGACTCCTTGACGAAGAACGGGTTGTTCTCCGGGGAGCCGTGCAGGTCCAGACCGTTGGACTCCTTGCCCTCGGCCTTGACGCTCGAGCTGGCCGTGAAGTCGGAGAGCTTCTCGGCGTTGACCGACTGGTTCTTACGGTCGGCGCCCCAGTTCCACAGAACCGTGGTCGACAGGGTCTGGGGGTTCTCGTGGCGGTAGTAGACGTCGTAGTCGATGCTGGAGACCATCTCATTGGCGTAGACCGCGCCGGAGCCGTCCTGGTTGGCTCCACCCAGGACCTGGACCATGGCGGAGTAGCGCCACGGGTCCCCGGGCATGGGGGTGGTCTGCTCGGAGGAGAAGATGTTGTTCATCACCTTGGTGTTGGTGGTGTCCCAGCTCAGTCCGTGCTCGGCGCTCCACTTCTGCACCTGGGTGCACACGCCCTGGGCGTTGCGGGCGTTGCAGCCGTCGGAACGGGTGTCCTCCTGGATCCACAGGCTGGTGAGCGCGTGGGAGACGGTGTTGTTCCACACGCGGGTGTCGTTGGACCCGGAGACGTGGATACCGATACCGGCCCCGGCGACGATGTTGGAGGCGATGAGGTTGTTGGAGGAGACCTCGTTGAAGATCGCCACCGGGACGTTGACGAAGTAGTTGCCAACGATCTCGGAGTCGATCACGCCCTCGTCGAACCAGACTCCCGCGGCCCGGTTCTGGTCATAGGCCGAGGGGTCGGAGATGTCCGTGCCGGTGGCCGAGTAGTCCACGGTGTTGTTGGCGAAGCGGATGTTCTTGGAGTGGGTGATCTTGGTGTCGGCCAGGGTGCAGTAGGCACCGCAGTCCTTCGTGATGAAGCCGGAGGTGTTGTTGTTCCTCCACATGTTGTTCTCCACCTTGGCACCGCTGGAGTCGTTGATGCCGAAGGCGTTGGAGCCGTTGTTCTCAAACAGGTTGTTCGACACGACCGCGTTGGTCGAGTCGATGACCTGCAGCGCACCGGCCGTCGAGGAGTAGCGGAAGGTGGAGTTCTCAATGCGAGGAGCGCCGTGAGCGGCCACGACCATTCCACCACCGGAGATGGTGCCGATCTCGGGATCCTCGTAGTCCCAGCGCTGCACCGCGGAGTACTTCTCCACCGTCAGCCCCGACAGGGTGATGTTGTCGGTGTTGAAGGACATGGCGCGGGAGTGCTGGACCACCTCGACCTGGTGCTGGTTGGGGTCGACACCGATGACGTAGGAGGTGCCCCGGTGCGGCTTGACGTTGTAGCCGGCCTGGTTGTTGTTGGGGTTCTTCAGGGTGACCGGGTCGGGGTCCTCCACGTAGAAGGTGGACTCGGTGACCTCGGCGCGGCTGAGCACCTGGGTCAGGGGCTTACCGTCCACGAACACCTGCTCGGGGTGGGCGGCGATCCCCTCCTTGGCGGGGTCGGCGTTGATGGTGCAGACCGTGCAGAAGCGGACCATGTCCTGGCCGGTGGACCACTTCCCGTCACCTCCTGCACTCCAGTTGGTGGGGACCTCGGCGCCAGTGAGTACCGGCTTGGCGCCCTCGGCAGCCTTGATGGTCACGCCCTTGTCCACAGCGAGCTCACCCTCGCGGTACGTGCCGTTAGCCAGCTCAATGGTGTCGCCGTTGCCGGCTGCCTTGAGAGCGGCTCCGATGGTCTGGAAGGGCTTGGCAGCGGTTCCGTCTCCCGAGTCCGCCCCTCCCTCGGCTGAGACATGGATGGTGTTGCCGTCCGCAGCAGCCGCTTCTGGCACATGAGTCACAGCCAAAACAGGCGCCGACAGCGATAGAGCGAGTATCGCCATCTGGGCGACGATTCGACGCTTCATGGTGTCTCCGTCTCCGTAGTGTGATCAGAACGCCGTTACCCTACCGTGATAAATTTTGTTTGGCATCCGTTATATCCGCATACTTCTGAGAGAGGCTTCTCTCACTCGCCTCACCGCCGGCCGCTCTGCCGGGGCGCTACCTGCTCCGACGTGCGCATCTCGTGCCGCGTCTGCGAGGATCCATCTATGACGTATGCAACATCTCAGCGCCCATCCCGGTACCCACTCATCTCAGTGTCCGGAAGCATCCGGCTCGGCCAGTTCCTCAAGCTGGCGGGCCTGGTGGAGGATGGCGCACAGGCGCGCATCGCCATCCAGTCCGGAGACGTCACTGTCAACGGTGTCGTGGAAACACGTCGCGGGCACCACCTGGCCGGTGGTGACGTCGTTGTCGTCGATCACCCCGCAGGTCAGGTGGGCGCCGCCGTCGAGCAGCTGGGGCCCGGGCAATGAGCCCGGACCCCAGCACCAGGAGCAGTCGGCCGACTTAGTCCTCCTGCCTCCGCTCCGATCCCGGCAGCACGTCCTCGGCACCGTCGACGGCGCGGATGTCGGCACTCACGTCCTGCGCGGCCTCGTCGGTGCCGTCCTGGCAGCCCTCACCGGCTGCGTCGTCGCCGTCGGTAGTCGATGACAGGCTGGTGTGCAGCTCGATGGTCTCGACCTCATGCGGCTCGTTGGCCGTCGTGACCGCGGTGGTGACCGAGTCGACCAGGACCTGGTTGGCCAGCGAGTGCCGCAGCAGCATGGGGTCGTTGTTGAGATCCTTGTAGAGCGAGACGCACAGCAGCAGCATGACGAAGACGAAGGGCAACGCCGAGACGATCGTGATGTCCCGCAGACCGGTGAGGACCTCGCGCGGATCATCCCCACCGGCGAGCAGCATGGCTGAGGCCACGCCACCGGTGGCCACGCCCCAGAAGACGACCGTGAAACGGCTCGGATCGGTCGCACCGTTCTCCGAGAGCCCTCCCATGACGATGGAGGCCGAGTCGGCACCGGTGACGAAGAAGATCGCCACCAGGACGACTGCCAGCACCATGAGGACGATGAGGACCACCTTGTGCACGGGCATGGCGTTGAGCAGGTCGAACAGGATCGTGTCGAAGTTCAGGTCAGGTGTGCCATCACCCTTGAGATGGACGAGGGCGTGCGCCGCCTGGCCGGCGCGCTCGGCGCGTTCCTGAAGCCCGATGGCGCCGCCACCGAAGATGGCGAACCAGATGAGGGAGACGACCGAGGGGACGAGCATGACCCCGGTGACGAACTGCCGGATGGTGCGGCCGCGCGAGATGCGGGCGATGAACATTCCCACGAAGGGCGTCCAGGAGATCCACCAGGCCCAGTAGAAGATCGTCCAGGAGGACAGCCACTCGGACATGTCCTGATTCCCCACGGCCGCCGTGCGCGAGGCCATGGCGGGCAGCTCATCGATGAAGTTGCCGATCGCCGAGGGGATGATGTTGAGGATGAACAGGGTGGGGCCGCCGATGAAGACGATGATCGCCAGCAGCACAGCCAGCACCATATTGATGTTCGACAGCCACTGGATGCCCTTCTCAATGCCGGAGATCGCGGAGGCCACGAAGCAGGCCGTCAGGATCGCGATGATGCCGACCATCATCGCGGGGGTGGACTTGGTGACGAGGTTGGTCGACACCATGCCCCCGCCGATCTGCAGGGCCCCCAGCCCCAGGGAGCAGGCCGACCCGAACAGGGTGGCGACGATCGCCAGAATGTTGATGATGCGTCCACCGACCCCGTCGATGGCCTGACGCCCGAACAGGGAGGTGAACATGGCCGAGAAGAGCTGGGAGCGTCCCAGCCGATAGGTTCCGTAGGCCATCCCGAGCCCGACCAGGGCGTACATAGCCCACGAGTAGATGGTCCAGTGGAACATGGCCGTACCCAGGGCGGTACTGGCGGCCTGGGCGGTCTGAGGGTCGACCGTTTCCGGCGGGGGCGACACGTAGAAGTAGAGCGGCTCACCGACCCCGTAAAAAATCAGTCCGATACCCATTCCAGTGGCGAACATCATGGAGACCCAGGAGCCGGTGGAGTACTCGGGCTCCTCTCCGTCCCCACCCAGGGGGATCTTGCCGAACCGGGAGGCCGCCACGAAGACGACGAAGACGACGAACAGGGTCGAGGACAGGACGAACAGCCAGCCGAAGTTGCTGATCGTTCCCCCCAGGGCCCACTTGGAGGCCCTCCCCAGCCCGTGCGGAGAGATGAAGCCCCACACGACGAAGGCGATGGTCGCGGCCGCGGCGACGCCGAAGACCACCTTGTCCATTCCCTCACCGACGTCGTGGGGCTGGCGGGAGACCGATCTCCTCAGGCGGTCGAGCAGGTGGCGCTGGCGCCGTTTCACGGTCGCCGGGGAGGTATGGAAGGCCGGCGTCGCGGTCGCCGCGCCTTGGAGGACCTCCCCTGTCCGCCCTTCCTGCGGGCCGGAGTCCCGCTCCTCTTGCTGCGTCAACGTTGGAGGGTTGAAATCCTCGTCACTCATCAAATTACCTCATAGACAATACAGTCACCGACTGCTTGTGGACATTACGAGAGTATCAAGATGAAGACGGGGCGCCACGTGAGCGCCAACCCTGGTGGAGGTGGCACGACCTGTAGGAATACCGCGTCACAACCGGTTTTCATCTTCCCGAAGGCGAATCTGCGGCCCTCAGGAACGACGACGTGTGGCGTATTGATGAGGACACGGTGAGATCACGAACAGGTTTGCGAACGGTGTCCGCTCGGGCTGGCATCGGTCGCTCGACGTCCCCATCGGGGCGGGCGATCGGCTCCCTGGGAAACGGCTTTCTAGTGGCGCAGGCACCCCGGTCCAAGGAGGGCCTTGATATCGGAGTAGAAGGCGGGCGAGGCCTCCACCCTCAGCGAGGCGTCCAGCTGGGTACGCACCTCGCGCCCCGGGCTGGTCAGTGTGAGACGGACAGTGGATCCGCCCGGGTGCTTGGTGAGCACATCCTTGAACTGCTCCACCAGAGGCCCGGTGCACCGGTTGGTGGGAAGGGTGATGAGGACCGCCTCGTGAGCGGCGCTGGAGATGTCCGGGATCGTCATCTCCTGGGCGTACAGGGCGACCTGCCCGTCACGCCGGTTGAGGCGTCCGCGCACCGTGACCACCGTGTCGGGGGCCAGCATGGTGGAGACGGTCTGATAAGTCTGGGGGAAGAAGAGCACCTCGATGCTTCCGGCCAGGTCCTCGACCTGGGCGATGGCCCACAGGTTGCCCTGCTTGGTGGTCTTGCGGGTCAGGGAGGTGATGAGCCCGGCGATGGTGACCATGGCGCCGTCAGGCAGCTCATCGTTCTCGTGGAGCTCGGAGATCTCCTTGTCCGCGAGCTTGCCCAGCAGTCCCTCCAGGCCCATGAGGGGGTGGTCGGAGACGTAGAGGCCCAGCATGTCGCGCTCGTAGGCGAGCTTGTCCTTCTTGTCCCACTCCGGCAGGTTGGGGACGTCGGAGGAGAAGACCGGGCCGTTGCCGAAGGGAGAGTCGTCGGCGTCGTCGGGGCCGCCCATGAGGGAGGCGAACAGGTCGAACTGGCCGGCGGCCTCGTTGCGCTTGACGCCGATGACCTCGTCGACGAAGTCCTCGTGGCAGGCCTGCAGGGAGCGCCGGGTGTGCCCCAGGGAGTCGAAGGCTCCGGCCTTGATGAGCGAGTCGATGGTGCGCTTGTTGCACACGACCGCGGGAACCTTGTCGAGGAAGTCCTCGAAGGAGGTGAACTCGCCCTTGTCCTCCCTGGCGGCCACGATCGCGTCGACGACGTTGATGCCGACGTTGCGCACCGCGGACAGCCCGAAGCGCACGTCCTCGTCGACCGCGGAGAACTGCGCCCGCGAGGCGTTGACGTCCGGGGGCAGCACGGTGATGCCCATGTGGCGGCACTCCCCCAGGTAGACGGCCAGCTTGTCCTTGTTGTCCTTCTGGCTGGTGAGCAGGGCGGCCATGTACTCCGTGGGATAGTGGGCCTTGAGGTAGGCCGTCCAGTAGGACACGACGCCGTAGGCGGCCGAGTGGGCCTTGTTGAAGGCGTACTTGGCGAAGGGGACCACGACGTCCCACAGGGTCTTGACGCTCTCCTTGGAAAAGCCGGACTGGACCATTCCGGCCTCGAACTCGACGAACATCTTGGCCAGGATGTCCATCTTCTTCTTACCCATGGCCTTGCGCAGCGCGTCGGCCTTGCCCATGGAGAATCCCGCCAGGTCGGTGGCGATCTTCATGACCTGCTCCTGGTAGACGATGAGACCGTGTGTGGTCCCCAGGATCGGGTCGAGGGCCTCCTTGAGCTCGGGGTGGATCGGGATGACCTCCTGCAGGCCGTTCTTGCGCAGCGCGTAGTTGGTGTGGGACTCCGCCCCCATGGGGCCGGGCCGGTAGAGGGCGCCAACGGCCGAGATGTCCTCGAAGTTGTCCGGCTTCATCAGGCGCAGCAGCGTGCGCATCCCACCGCCGTCGAGCTGGAAGACGCCCAGGGTCTCACCGCGTGAGAGCAGCTCGTAGGTGGCGCGGTCGTCGAGCTCGACGTGGTCGATGTCCAGGGCCGGCTTGCCGTTGGCGACGATGTTCTCCAGGGCGTCGGAGATGACCGTGAGGTTGCGCAGTCCCAGGAAGTCCATCTTGAGCAGGCCCAGGTGCTCGCAGGTGGGGTAGTCGAACTGGGTGATGACGGCGCCGTCCTGGAGGCGCTGCATCATGGGGATGATGTCGGTCAGCGTGGCTGAGGACATGATGACGGCGCAGGCGTGGACGCCCCACTGACGGGTCATGCCCTCCAGCCCCTTGGCCAGCTCGACGATCTTCTGAGCATCGGGGTCCTCGGCGTGGAGCTTGCGGAACTCCTCGGCCTCGCCGTAGCGCTCGTCGGCGGGGTTGAAGATGCCCTTGATGGAGATGTCCTTGCCCTGGACGGAAGGGGGCATGGCCTTGGTGAGCCGGTCGCCGACGGCGTAGGGGTAGCCCATGACGCGGCTGGAGTCCTTCAGGGACTGCTTGGCCTTGATGACGCCGTAGGTGACGACCTGGCTGATGCGGTCGGCGCCGTACTTCTCACGTACGTACTCGATGACCTCGTCACGCCGGCGCTCGTCGAAGTCGACGTCGATATCGGGCATGGAGATGCGCTCGGGGTTGAGGAAGCGCTCGAAGATGAGTCCGTGGCGCAGCGGGTTGAGCTCGGTGATGCCCATGGCGTAGGCGACCATGGAGCCGGCTCCCGATCCACGCCCCGGTCCCACCCGGATGCCGTGGGCCTTGGCCCAGTTGATGTAGTCGGCCACGACGAGGAAGTAGCCGGGGAACCCCATCTGGGTGATGACGCTGATCTCGTACTCGGCCTGCTTGCGGCAGTCCTCGGGAATGTCGCCGTTGAACCGGCGGTCCATGCCGCGCCAGCACTCCTTGATGAACCAGGACTCGTCGGTCTCCCCCTCGGGGACGGGGAAGGCCGGCATGTATGAGGCCCCCTCGTCCACGGTGCGGAAGTGCACGTCGCACTGCTCGGCCACGAGCAGGGTGTTGTCGCAGGCGTGGGGCATCTCGGAGAAGAGGCGGCGCATCTCGGCGCCGGGGCGCAGGTAGTAGGTGTCGCCGTCGAACTTGAAGCGGTCGGGATCGGAGAGCACGGAGCCGGAGTTGATGCACAGCATCGCGTCCTGGATGGTGCGGTCCTCGGGGCGCACGTAGTGGGAGTCGTTGGTGGCTAGCAGCGGGGCCCCGATCTCCTGGGCGATGCGCAGCAGGTCCTTGGTGACGCGCTGCTCGATCTCCAGGCCGTGGTCCATGAGCTCGACGTAGAAGAACTCCTTGCCGAAGATGTCCTGCAGTTCTCCGGCAGTGCGCAGGGCCTCGTCCCACTGGCCCAGGCGCAGGCGGGTCTGAACCTCCGACGAGGGGCAGCCGGTGGAGCCGATGAGGCCGCCCGCGTAGCGCGAGAGCAGCTCGCGGTCGATACGCGGCGCCTTGCCCCACTGGCCCTCCAGGGAGGCGTAGGAGTCCATTCGCATGAGGTTGTGCAGGCCTTCGTTGGTGCGCGACAGGAGGGTCATATGGGTGTAAGACCCGCGCGCCGAGACATCGTCGGACCGCTGCGACTCCTCCCCCCAGAAGACGCGGGTCCGATCGAAGCGGGAGGTACCCGGGGTCATATAGGCCTCCACGCCGATGACCGGCTTGATTCCGGCTCTGGTGGCCGCCTCGTAGAACTCGTAGGCGCCGAACATGTAGCCGTGGTCGGTGATCGCCAGGGCGGGCTGGCCCAGGCGCTTGGCCTCGGCCACGTAGTCCTTGATCTTCCCGGCGCCGTCCAGCATGGAGTAGTCGGTGTGGACGTGGAGGTGGACGAAGTCGTCCTTGGGGGCTGCATCTTCTTGACTGCTCATCTCCGCCATGGCCCCATCCTAGGCCCGCCCGGTGTCGTGTCTCCTGGAGGGACCGAGCGCGTCGTCCGCTGGGAAGGCCGGAGTTTCCCCGGCCTTGAGGGACCGTTGCCGGGGTGGCCGGGAGGTAGCCCGGTAAGCCGGGTGAGAAATCTGCCGCTGGCGGGCGGACATGCTCCCCACCGTGCCCGAGAGGCGATACGGGGTCAGCTGCGCCCTCGGGCGGCGGCCTCCCGTGGAACAAGGAGACTGTGCGTGAGATCGAGGACGGGCGTGGGCACACCCGCCTCGTCGCCGGCGCGGCACAGGGAGCCGAGCTGGGCGTCGAGCTCACTGGGCAGGCCTGAGGCGATGTCCCGTTGCATCGATGTGGTGGCGTCGGCCGGCTGGGCGTCGGCCATGCGCAGGGCCGCAGCGAGCGGGTCGGGGGCGTCGTCGGTGGCCAGGTCGTGCCCCAGGGCCGCAGCGACGGCAACGACCTCGTGCACGGCCTCGGTGAAGGTGTCTCTCAGGTCGCTGCGCAGGACGCCGATGGGCGCGTTCGCGGCGGCACCGAGGGCCCCCTGGACGACGACGAAGGAGACCTTGCGCCACAGCTCGGCCCAGATGGAGCCCGGGATCCAGGCCCGGATTCCGGCCGCCTCCAGGGCCTGGACGGCGGCGCGGCTACGAGCGGTGGCAGCACCGTCCCACTCCCCCAGGGCCAGGGAGCCGGCGCCACCGATGGTGCGGACCTCCCCGGGCGAGGCGACGGCGGAGTAGACCCGGGCGACCCCGGGCAGGACGTGCTCCTTGCCGACGGCGTCAGCAAGCAGTCCGGGCGCACTGATCCCGTTCTGGGTGGAGACGACACCGGTGTCGGGGCCGGTCAGGACTCTGAGCGCGGGGGCCAGCGGCGCCAGCGCATCGACCTTCGTGGTGACCAGGACCAGGTCAGGCTCACCTCCCAGGGTCTCGGTGAGGGCCTGCGGATCCTCACTGGCCAGGGGCATCTCGATGCGGGCGGTCACGAAACCGGGCTCGCCCCGGGAGCAGTCGCGCAGCGTCAGCCCGCTCGAGCGCAGGGCCGCCAAGGTGCGATCGTGAACGAGGAACCCGACCTGCTGACCGCTCGCGGCCAGGCGAGCGCCGAGCCATCCTCCGATTCCCCCGGCGCCGATAACGACGATCCTCATGTGTGTCTCCTCTCAGTCCTGCTGCTGTCCGCACGAGCACGTACACCCAGGGTCAGCGACCGGCCTAGGCGGTATGGCCGGAACTGTCCTCGGTGCTGATGCTGCTGACGATGCGGCCCATGTCCTGGTGCCAGATACCGGCGTCGAGGTAGCGGTGACCGTTCAGGACCCGGTATCCGCAGCGCTTGTAGAAGCCCATGGCCTGCTCCTGAGCTGAGAGAACCACCTCCACGCGGGGCCGGCCAGAGTGGCTCAGTGCAGTCTGCTCGAGGGCAGCAACGATGCGGGCGCCAAGCCCCGTACCGCGCACGATGCTCCGTACAGCCAAGCGACCCAGATGGACCCGACCGGGGTGCTCGGGCTCCATCAGGAGACGTCCGGCGCCCAGGGGTGTTCCGTCAGCTCCGCTGGCCAGGAGATGGATCGTGGTCGGCTCCTCGTCTCGGGCGTCGATCTCCTGGGCGAGGGGAACCGCCTGCTCAGCGACGAAGACCTCAAGGCGAACGTCGGCAACAGCCCTGCGGAGCCGGTCGGCCTCGGGGCCCGTCTCATCGCCACGGGCGGCTGCGAAGCCAATGGGTTCGTGGACGGCGGTGGCCGGGCGGATCTTGAGGGCGGGAGTCTCCGAGACCGCCTCGTCCGCGCTAGGCCCCGTCGTCGGGGCCATGGTCGAGCGAGGCAGGAGATCAGTCACTGTTCTCATTCACCTCCGCGCAGAGCCTGTTCACGGCAGGCGCAAGACATCGAGGGCATGGACGAGGTCATCGGGGTAGTCGGAGGTGAAGACCATGTGCTCACCGGTGATGGGGTGGGTGATGCCGAGCTCGCGGGCGTGGAGCCACTGGCGGATCAGACCGGTGCGTGCGCTCATGGCCGGGTCGGCGCCGTAGGTGGCGTCTCCGATGCAGGGGTGGCCGACGGCGGCCATGTGGACGCGGATCTGGTGGGTGCGCCCGGTCTCGAGGTGAATCTCGGCCAGGCAGGCCCCGGGCATCGCCTCGATGACGTCGTAGTGGGTGATGGACTCGCGCCCGCCCTCGATGATGGCCATCTTCCACTCCCGGCTGGGGTGACGGCCGATGGGGGCGTCGATGGTGCCGCTGGAGGGATCGAGGTGGCCCTGCACCAGGGCGTGGTACACCTTGTCCACGGTGTGCTCCCGGAAGGCACGTTTGAGCACCGAGTAGGCCCGCTCCCCCTTGGCCACGATCATGACGCCCGAGGTGCCCACGTCCAGGCGCGAGACGATGCCCTGGCGCTCGGCGGCGCCGGAGGTGGCCACCCGGACGCGCATGGCCTTGAGAGCGCCGAGGACGTCGGGACCGTCCCAGCCCATGGAGGGGTGTGCGGCCACACCTGCAGGTTTGTCGACGACGACGATGTCCTCGTCCTCGTAGAGCAGTGCCATTCCCTTGACGGGGGTGGCAACGGGCTCGACGGGACGCGGGTCGGGCAGATCGACCTCGAGGAGATCACCGGCGTGGAGACGATCGGACTTGGTCAGTGCCTCTACGTTCCGGCGGACATCGCCATGGGCGCACAGGTCGCCGACCCGGCTGCGGGACAAGCCCGTCATACGGGCCAGGGCTGTATCGACGCGTTCGCCGTCGAAGCCGTCGGGGACGGGCAGCAGGCGCATGCTCATTGCGGCTCCACGGAGGTCGCCTGCGTCGATGCATCCAAGGACTCCTCCGGCTTGGAGGGCGCCTCGGCGCGATCCTTCCCGCGGGTCCGGGATCCTCGGCGGATTGAGGAAGGCGGTGCACCGACGCCTTTCGCCTCCGGGTCGTCCGGGGCGCCGGCACGCGTGCCGTCGATCTCCCAGCCTCCCAGGGACAGGATGATGATGCCCGCGGCGGCCAGCACGATCGCGATGTCTGCGACATTACCGACGAAGTAACCGCCGTAGTCGATGAAG
>CAJZFF010000019.1 GCA_915069725.1 uncultured Actinomyces sp. | reverse complement strand
TCGACGCGTCGGTTAGCGGCTCGGGCCTGGTCGGTGGTGTCCTTGATCTTGGGCTGGGACTCGCCTTTGCCCGATACGCTGGTCTTCCACTTGTCGAGGCTGGTGAGCTGTTCGAGGCGGGTCTTGACGGCGTTGGCGCGTTTCTCGGACAGGGCCTGGTTGTAGGCGTCGTCCTGGATGTCGTCGGTGTGGCCCACGATGGTGAGTGTGCCGCCGTCGGGGTGCTGGTTCAGCTGGGTGGCGACGGTCTGGAGCTGGGCCTGGGCTCCGGGGGCCAGATCGGCGGAGTCGGAGGCGAAGGTGACGTCTGATGCGAGGGTGACGGTGATGTCCTTGCCTCCGGCGTGGGTGCTGGTGGAGTCGTCCAGGGCCCGGGTGTAGCGCTCGATGGCGACGGGGTCGGCGAGCTTGGGGACGGTGTGGGAGGACTGCTTGAGTGCGGCCTGGGCGATGGACAGGTCGATCTTGGCTTTCTTGGCGTCGTTGGCGTCCAGGACGGAGACGGTGGTGAAGCCGGCCATGGGGACCATGACGGTGACGGTGTCGGTGTCGACCTTGCCGAAGGACAGGTAGGAGGTCATGTCCTCGCCGGGGGCGAGCTCGAGGAACAGTCCGCTGCCGTCGGTGGCGCTCCATACGCGCCCCGAGGCGGTGTCGAGCAGCTTGACCAGGGAGGTTCCGGTACCAGGGCGGGAGATTGACGGTACGCCCAGGTAGTTGGAGATGTTGAGCTTGTCGTCCCTGGAGGTGGAGGCATGGGCGTTGACGGCGTCGATGGAGGCGTCGTCGGACGCGCGGGTGAGCTTCACGGCGATGTACGAGGTCTTGTCGTCCTGACGGACGACGGGGGAGACCTCCACGCTCACCTTGTGGCCCATGACGTGACCGTCGAGCTTCTGCCACTCGGTGCTCCCCGCCTTAGCCGCGCCGGCCGAGGCCGTGGCTGACCCGCTGGCTGTGGAGCCTGACGGGGAGGCCGCCCCTCCCTTCTCCTTCGATGCTCCCGGCAGGTCACAACCCGCCAGCACCGGCAACCCGAGTCCCGCCAGGGCCGAGAGCGCCACAAAAGACCGACGAGACGGCGCCGAAGGAACACACGAAGAACCAGACGATACGGGAAACACAAGAACCCCTTCATGACAACTTGTGGAGTTTCCTCGGCGAAACTGAGCGGTTCTGCCGAGGAAACTCCACAAATCGAGATAGGAACAACGCTGAAGCGCCTTCTCAGACGCCCGAGCCTCCTCAGCCGTGGAGGTCGTTGATTGCGCTCTTGATCTTGTCAATGATTGTGGTTCCGATATCAGACCCCTTTGCTGCAGTGATCACGATACCGATAATTGCACCAGCAACGAGAGCGATACCGGCGTACTCAACCATTGTCTGGCCTCGCTCGCCATCGCGGAAGTTGATCCAGGCCTGCTGGAGACGGACCTGCAGGCGGAGCAGTGCGTTGTTGTTCATGATGACCTCCATTGTTAGTTGGCGCCGTTGTGTAGGCGCCTCATGTCTGTGACGATCTATAAGGTAGGGGGTCGCGTGCCCCACCGGGTAGGGGCGCGCGCCCTGTCCTCTGGCCTACCGGTGGGTAGGTGGTGGTGACAGCCAGACGGCGATCGCCTCCGCGCGGCTGTGGACCTGGATCTTGGGATAGGCGCTGTTGAGATAATTTTTGACGGTTCTCTCAGACAAAAACAGTTGTTGAGCGATCCGGCTGTTGGACATGCCGGTTGCAGCAAGATCCAGAATCTCGGCCTCCCTGTCTGAGACCTGAGCGCGTAGTGGGTTGTCGGTGAGGTCTTCAGTGGAAGGGTTGAGTATCACGTCCGCCGCCTCTCTGCCAAGAACTAGACCCCCACTACGGCAGGTTTCAATAGCGCCGGCAACCTCGTTGACGCCGAGTTGACCGTGGACCAGGTAGCCTCGTGCTCCGGCGTCAAGTGCCTCGCGGATACTACTGGGGTCACGATTCGAGGTGAGCATGATGACTGACGCGTCGCGGGCAAGCTCAGGAAGAATCTCAAGTCCACTACGTCCCGGGGGCATGGAGATGTCCAGGAGAATGATGTCGGGCGAGTGTGCATGGTGTGCCTCGAGTGCGGAGAATGCACTGTCTGCCGCAATGACTTCGTGCACGGCCTCGATTCGTTGGAGGACTGATTGAAGCCCAAGTCGAACAATGGCGTTGTCGTCGACAACCATCACCTTCATATGTGTTTCTCCTTGTGAGTGACAAGCGAATCAATGGGGGCTTGAAAAGAGATACGTGTTCCGCCGCCGAAATCAGAGTGTGGGTCGATGGAAATATGTCCGCCGACAGACTTGGCGCGCTCTGTCAGTCCGGTAATCCCATAGTGGCCTTCCTGAGTGAGGTTGTCCGCACTGTTGTCGAATCCTATGCCGTCGTCGTAGATGTCGAGATAAAAATGTGTGCTATCATAGAAAAAGTCCGCGTTGACCGACGTGGCGTGAGCGTGTTTCTCAATATTGGTGAGTATCTCACCCACAATGCGTTGAAGCTGCCACATCGTCTCAGTTGAGCATGGCAATGGAGGTTGTGACTCGGTTCTGTTGGTGGAGATCGTGATGCCGGTGCGCGCGCCCCACCGGTTGACTTCCTCTTGAAGCGCGCCGATGGCGTCGTCGTCGCCGCCGGAACGCAGGCCGTCAAGAACGAGCCGAGCTTCCCTGCTTGCCTCGTCAGCGGATTCAAAAATCAGGCGACTGAGCTCAGCATCGGGGTGGCGCTCTGAGGTGAGAGAACTGTCCAAGGTCTCGGCAAGCATGCGAATGCCATGAACACTTTTCGCAAGTGAGTCGTGCAGGTCCCGAGCGATGGTGAGCCGCTCGGCAAGAGCTCGCTCCTCGGCTCTGGCAAAGGCTGCCTCTGCGGAGAGCTGACTGATTTCAACGAACTGACTGTTTAACCGGTTACCCAGGAGAATACCGATAAAAATACCCGCAACCATGGCTGCTGCAACAACGGTAGACAGAGATGTATCGTGAATTTTGAGGAGAGCGAGCGACATGGTGACGCCAACACTCCACAGCGACGCCCAGAACGCTTGGCTTATGAGGCCGATGAGTAGGGAGGATGCGATGATGTATGCGAGAGACAGAGGGAGGCCACCAGAGAAGATGGTGGGAAGTGTTGTGACAACAACGCAAGTGACGAGCAGGTCGGAACATAAGTAGATCCAGTTGCCGACTATGAGTTGGGAGTGTTTCCGAAACGCTCGCAGAGTTATCCAGTTAATGATGAGCCCCAACAGGGGGACTGCCACAGCCCCCCTGTTGGTGTCGGATGAGATAATCCCGAGTTCGCAAGCTAGGACGAGCCCGAGTCGCACGTCGCAAACTAAACCAACCGCAGTGAAGAGGGTGTGGTGATGAATGGGGCCGGCGGGTAGGTGTGAATCCTTCGTGCTAATTGCTTGCATGTTATCCGCCAAACATTTTCGAGATCGTTTCCCAATTGGCGAATATCATTCCTCCGAGCATGAGAATCATGGCACCTGGGACCATGGTGGTGGTAGCAACGAGCGCTACCTTAGGCTGTGCCTTGGCGGCAGCGCGGCGAACCTGCTGCGCTCGTTCGCGCCGAATCTCTTTGACAATCGAAGCGAGTGCATCGCCGATCGGGGTTCCCAGCTCCTCGGACTGGAGAAGTGTCGTGACGAAATTATCGATGTTGTCGGATCGACAGCGCTCCTTGGTTGCGGTAAATGCGTCGCGACGTGAAACGCCGAGCCGCATTTCGTGAAGCGTCTTCTGCATTTCTTCTGCCACAGGCCCGTCGAAGTGGTTACACACGCGTTCGAGTGAACTACGAAACGACATCCCTGAAAGTACTGTGATGGCAAGGATGTCAAGAAAGTCGGGAATGTCGCGATCGATCGAGGCCTGCCGCTTCTGAACTGCCTGAAATAACCAAAGGTACATCCATCCCGAGAATACAGCACCAAAAAAGAGGCCGTACACTGGATGCCCTAGTAAGGTGAAAATGACTAGAAGAAGAAGGCTGAGTGAAATGAACCCAGCTTCTCTTTGAATGAATAGGTCGAGTGTGAGCCCCTCTGGGTTGCCTGCATTCTTCAGTCGTCGGTCGAGGGACTTCAAACGTACGGGGCCATAGAGTTTACGAAGGAACTTCTGAGTTCTAATTCCGAGAGTGTCGATGAGTCGAACAAAGCCGCCATCGCCTGTCGATGTTCGATCATGCTCGCCGCGAATCCCGTACTGATTGGTTCCGTCGTCTCTGATGAGGTGAATTCCGTAGGCGCCAAGAAGAACGAACAGTGTCGTTGTGACGCCAAATACAACTGCTGTCACACTAAACCTCCACCCGGGAGACGAGTTTCATGAGTAGTGCACCGATTCCGAAGCATAAGAGAGCTGCAAGGAGGATGATGCGGCCGATAAAGGATGAGGCCATGCTGTCCAATACGCCTGGCTTCATCATGTTCATGAGGATGATTGCTGCAAGGCCGATAATGGGGACTAAATAAGCACTGAAGGCTGATCCGATAATGGCGGTTCGAACCTCGCGGTGCAGTTGCTTGCGATCTTCGAGGGCGAGGGCGATGTCGTGCAGGGCGCTGGCGAGCGCGCCGCCGGCCGTAGACTGGATGATGATGGTGCGCACGAGGACATTGAGCTCCCGTGAGGGCATCCGCTCGGCGAGGTCGGTGAGAGCACTGTTCAACGACCATCCAAGTGCAAGCTGAGAGGTGGTCCGCTTGAGCTCCACGCCTGCCGGTTCGGACATCTCCTGTGCGGCTAGGACCAGCGCGCGTTCTACCGACATGCCTGCCGAGGTTCCGTTGGATAGCACTCGAGAGACTTCGGGTAGCTGGGCGATGAATCGCTCCACTCGTTGGTCCCTGCGTCGGCGCAACCATTGGAAGAACACAGCCGGGATGAGAATGGCGAAAATGCCGCCTGCGATGTGACCAACGAGAAGGCGTGAGAGGAGAAATGTCCCAACGGTTGCTCCTGTCAGGGCCAGTTCCGTGATCGCGACATCCCAGTTCAATCCGGCGCTGGAGATTCGGCGTCGTAGCGGCTTACTGAAAGGGAGCCTGCGAAGGAGGGTGAGAAGAATACTCCCAGCGCTTCCTCGCTGAGTGATGTCTGTGGCACCGAGGCCTTGCGCGAGCTCGGCTGTGCGTCCCGCATTGGCAGACAAAGTGATGAGTGCAGCACTCCCGACGATGAGGGTGGCGGCTCCGCTGATGTAGATGAGAAGGATATTGCTCACGATACTATCTCCTCAATGGGCAGCCCTGCTGGGAGCTGCAGACCGTGCTGTTGAATCCTGTCCGCCATGGCCTGAGAAATGCCGTGGAACTCGAAGTATCCTTGATGACGCTGGGCGGAATGGACGTAACGCATCATGAGTGAGGTCGCGTAATTCTCGCGGTGACGGGAGGTCACCGCCTCGATGGTGCTGACCCGTCTCATGCCGGTGGAGTCGCGTTCCAGCTGAATAATGATGTCGATGGCGCCGTTGATCTGATCTCTGACGGTTTCGACCGGGAGCGTGACATCGGACATGGAGGACAACGTCTCCAGGCGACTCAGCGCATCGGTGGCGGAGTTGGCGTGCACAGTGGTCAGTGAGCCCTCGTGACCGGTGTTCATCGCCTGGAGCATGTCAAGCGTCTCGCCGCCACGGACCTCGCCAACAATGATGCGGTCGGGGCGCATACGTAGCGAGTTTTTCACGAGATCACGAATAGTGATCTGCCCGGTGCCTTCGGTATTGGCTGGACGGGCCTCCAGCCGGACCACGTGCGGCTGCTGGAGAGACAACTCGGCCGCATCCTCAATGGTGATGATCCGCTCTCGATCGGAGATCATTCCGGACAGCGCGTTGAGGAAGGTGGTTTTGCCGGAACCGGTTCCGCCGGAGACGAGAATATTGAACCGGGCGGCCACCAGGGCGCCCAGAAGGTCGGCGGCCTGCTGCGGCAGGCTGTTGCGAGCGACGAGATCCGGAAGGCGGAAGGGCTGAGGGAACCGTCGAATGGTGATGGTGGGGCCGTCGAGCGCCAAGGGTGGGATGATGACGTTGACACGTTCTCCTCCGGGCAGGCGTGCGTCGACCATCGGACTGGACTCGTCCACCCGGCGGTTGACCGAGGAGACGATGCGGTCAATGAGCTGGTACAGCTCGGCCTCGGAGGTGAAGCGGGTGGGCACCCGCTCGATTCGTCCGGATCGCTCGATGAAGACGTCCTCCGGGCCGTTGACCATGATCTCGGTGACGGAATGATCTGCGATGAGGGGCTCGAGCACTCCCAAGCCAACAGCATCGTCGATCACGCGCTTGATGAGCCAGGCCCGCTCGCGTGGAGACATGACAGGGCCCTCGAGGGACAGAAGCCGCGAGAGTACCCGCTCCAGGCGGGCGCGCTGCTGGGCCAGCTCCAGCCCGGCGACCTCTTCAAGGTCGATCTCATTGAGCAGGCGGGTCCGGTAGAGCGCCACCAGGTCCTCTCTGCTGCCGGCGCTCTGGCGTTTTCCTCCCTGGGGCTGGACAACTCGATCTCGTAGTGCCATCTCAGCCCTCGGGGAAGTAGGCCGTACGAGTCACGGTGAGGTGCTCAGTGGTGATGGCTGGGATACCGATCGGCACCCGAGCGGTGACCTGGACACAGTGCCCGGAACCGCAACCATCCGACACTGATTCCAGGCGCACCCAGTCGGGTAGCGCCTCATGTGCGGCCTGCTCGGGGGAGCGGCCCAGCATGGCTGCGCGTGCGCCGTCTCGAGCGGCGGCGCTGACCGAGGTCACTGTGGAGACGGCGAGAAAGCCTTGAACGAGGAACATGGTGACCAGGACCAGAATCGGCACGAAACCGATGAGCTCAATATCAAGGACACCTCGCTCCTCGTGACGCAGGCGACGGATCAGCCGCTTCGGGGATGAGGCGAGACGGTCAGGACGGAGGGTTGTAGCCGTGGTCGTAGTACTCATTACTTCTCCCAGACGATTCCTGCGCTTGCGGAGGTATTCATATCGACAACGGAGAGGACCGGAAGCGTGACGGTGACCCGGTCCGCGCCGGAACGTGTCACCTTGGTACGTGCGGCATAGCTGTTGGGCAGGCGGCTGGTGACCTCCTGCTGCACCTGACCCGGGCTCTTCCCGATGGCGTAGGCGTGGGCCGCCTCATTGGCGGCATGGGTGGCATACATGTAAGAGATTCCAAGGCTGAGTGCCTGGATGCACAACAGAATCGCAACGGTTGCCAGAGCGAAGACCACCGGGAACTCCACCGTGATCTGGCCCCGTTGCGAGCGGCGGCGTTTGCGGCCTCGTCGCGTGGCCTTGGTTGAGCCGGCCATTGCACTCTGGTCGGGAGCGGGACCGGGCGCCGTTCCGGCTGTGATTGCGCCAGCGATGGACTGTGCGGCTTTAGCCATGGCCGGCACTCGTGATGTCAGCAGAGTGTTGGAGTTGACGGCCATCTCGATCTGCGCCGTCAGATCGGGAATGCTGGCGGCCAGTGCCACTCCCGTCATCTTCGCCGCGGTTGCCGGCTGGATCTCACGTTGCCGGCTGGTCAGGTTGACCACCAGGCCGAAGGGGCGTCCACGAGCGATATCGAGGCGGTCGAGCGCATCGCTCAGCCTGCGTACCGAGCGCAGGGCCGGAGCGTCGGGGGTCGTGACGATGAGAGCCCGGTCGGCGGAGTCGAGCCCCATGGCCAGGATGTCGTCGAGTCGGTTGCCGCAGTCCAGGACCACATGGTCGAACTGGTAGCGCAGCATGGTGAGGATCTGACGCGTGGCCGATTCCGTCAGCATCTCACCGGTCTCGCCCTGTTCCGGGGCGGGCAGGAGGGCGATCCCACCGGGGAGGGGGTACATGACCTCGGAGATCTCCCGGGCGCTGACCTCCGCAGCGATGTCGGCCAGGTCGGTGATGGAGCGTCGCACCGAGATCCCGGTCATGGCGGCGAGATCGCCACCGCGGACATCGAGATCCACCAGGCAGGTGCGAGCCCCCTGAGCGAGCTGAGCGGCAGCCATGAGCGCGACGGTCGAGGTGCCCACGCCGCCCTTGGCGCCGACGACGGCAGTGATCGTGCCCTGGCGACGTGCAGTGATCTCCTCCCGGCTCGAGGCCTCACTGCGAACCGCACGCGACCACGCCAGGACCGGGAGCAGACGGTTGGAAATCTCCTCCAGGGACAAGGGCAGCGCCAGCACGGTCCGTGCTCCGGCGTCCATCGCTGCCACAACGCTCTCGGAGGTACGGGCCCTGCTCAGCAGAACAACGGGAATGAGGGGGTAGGTGCGGGAGAGCTCTTGAATGATGGGCAGGGCGATTCGCCCCTCCAGCGCCTCATCAACCAGGATGCACGATGTGACCTCCGGTTCCAGAAGCTCTCTGAGCTTCTCAGGCGAGGCGACGGTACGAACCTCGCCAAGCCCCTCGGCCTCGGACATTGCTGCCAGTACCTGCTGACGGGTCTCCTCATGATCGGTCACTAGGTACTGCATCAGTTCGCTCCTTGAGCAGGGGTTCCGGGGTTGGCGGAGTACTCCGGGGTCTGGGCAGTGCCCTGGTCGCCGTCGCGGCGCAGCAGGAGGCGGACCTTCTTCGAGAAGCTCTCGGCGTAGGCGAGCTTGAGGGACTGCTCAGGCGTCAGCGAGAAGGTCACCGGCACACTGTCCTTCTCCTCGGAGAAGTTCCCGTTCTCGTCCTTGTCCTGAACCTTCGTGGTCACGCCGACCTCGGTGATAAGCGCGTTCTGAACGATGAACTCCGACTTCTGCGCCTTGGTATCGGGGTTCTCCACCGTGGAGACGATGTCGACGCGGGAGCCCGGAGTGACCTTGCCGGCGACGCCGGTCTCGGCGTCGATCATGATCGACACCTCGCGATATCCCTCCGTCAGCTGCGGAGGATCCTGAAGCATGCTGGTCTGCAGCACCGCGCCCTTGTTCAAGGTTGCTGCCGCGACCTTGCCCTTGAGGTCATTGACGTCATGTATGGCGTCTTCGGGAACCCATCGCTTGGGAACCTGCTCGGTGACCACGTCAGCCGCAGTGACCTCCTTGAGCTCGGTCACCTGCTGCGACAGCTTGAGAACGGTCGTCATCGGGCCGACCTGAGAGGAGATCGACTGGACGTAGCTGAACATGGCTACGAAGGTGACCACTGCTCCGAGGACCGTGACGAGGATGAGCAGGACGCCTCGCCGTTGACGCGGATTCATCTGGACTCCTTGACTGGGTGGGGGGCGGAAGTACGGGGCGCCTGCACAGGCACGTTGGGCCAGGTGCCGCACAGGAGACAGCCCTGTGGGACGGCCATCTGACCGCAGTAGGGGCAGTAGGTCTGGGCGAAGGGTGCCAGTGCCTGCGAGACAAGAGGGCCGGGGTCGGTGATGAGCATGGTCATCTCCGCCCATGACTTGGCCGGCCAGGTGTGGGACATGGGGAGCAGAGGTTCCCGGTGAAGCCCCAGGGAGGCCAGGGCACCCGTGACGCGGTTCTGCTCGTCGTCGGCTGCCCAGATCGCCAGACTTCCCTGAGGTGGCTTGTCCCAGACCACGTTCTTGACCTTGGTGACACGGCCTTGTGCCTCACCCAGGTCCAAGGTGAAACGAGAGCCCGGCACCATCGACTGCAGGTGCTGCCCGATCGTCGGCGACGGGTTGGTAAGCTTACTGACGGAGCTGAGAGCCACTCTGGTGCGCAGTGCCGGCCGCAACGCGTCGACGACGACCTGTGCCTGACCGTAGACCCGGGAGTGAAGCTGTAGAAGGCAGTAGCCCAGGGCGCGGAAGCGGGTCTCTGGCTCATTCAGTGCCAGGATGCCGAGGTCCTTGCGCTTGAGTATCCCCCGAACGGTGCGAGCCGCGTGCTCATCCTCCCCGGCGCGGCACAGCAGTAGGGCCGGTCCTTGGCCCACCTGCTGCAGGAGCGCGGCGGCCTGGCCCATATCCCAATCCTTGGTCGCGTCCGGGTGGGACCGGGAGCCGGTGAGCACAAGCATGAGAGGCCTTACGTTGTCTTGCCCCGTAAGGGGCGGAGTCGATGGGGCGGGAAGTCGGGCGAGGGGGCGGCGGAGTTGTCAATGGTGGTCCGCGCCACGCCTAAAGGTTACAAAGTGGTAACGCGTTATGACCGTACCACGAGGAGGTGCTGGTGGCTTTGTGGAGTTCTCACCATGTGGTGTGACTCCCTCCTTGTGTCAAACGATCGCCAGCGGCCAGGTGAGCAGGGCTCCTGCGATGAGGTACGGGCCGTAGGCCATGGGGTCCTTGCGAGAGGCCCGGCGGGTGATGAGCAGGAACAATGCGGCGATTCCGCCCAGGAAAACTCCGATGCACAGTCCGAAGGCGAGCATCCAGGGGTCGAGCCACCCCAGCCACAGACCGATCACCGCGCCGAGCTTGACGTCTCCCAGTCCCAGGCCGGTGCGGAGATACGCCAGGGCCAGGCTGACGCTCCCCACTACCAGTGCGCACAGTGCCGCGGTGAGGGCGGTACGCGCCCTGTCGGGATCCAGGACGACGGCGACCACTCCGCATGCGGTCAGCCAGGCAGTCGTGGCGCCCAGCAGGCGGTTGGGGAGCAGGTGCGCCACGGCGTCGACGCTTCCGGCGCATCCGAGCAGCGCGTACACAGGGATGGCGGTGAGCGTCGCGGCGGTGGTGCCTATCCGGCTGCCCCACCAGGCGCACAGAAGGCATAGAGCCAGAGCCAGTAGTCCTTGTGGCGCCGTGCCGAGGAGGCCGGGATGCTTGAGTGTCGGATACTCAAGCGAGGCGGGAGGCTCTGAGGCTTCCGAGAGTGGCTCGGTGGTGCTCTCTGCGCTGACTGTGGTGCCATCCGCCGTGTCTTCTGAGGCGGCCGTCTCGGAGCGCGCGCCGGCGTCGGACTTGTCCTCGTCGTTGAGGGGCTCGTGCACGTAGCGCCTCGTCCATGCCGAGACGGGGCCGGCGATGAGCACGACGGAGGCGAGTGCCACGGTGCCGAGCAGCCAAGGTTGGGGAGACATGGGAGGCCTTTCAGTGGGTCGAGCCGAGCATGGTGTTCTGGGCTCCCGTTGAAGCGGGATCGGGCCGTGGGGGCGGATCGGTGGGAGCTGCTGCCAGGATGCTGCCCCTGCGGATTCCCAGGCGAGAGGCGTCTCCCTGCCGCATCTCGACGACGGCCGTTGCGAGCAGTCGCGGCAGTCCCATCCGGTTGGGAGGCATCGTTGTCACTGCGACGACCTTCCCGCGGCGCCCCACATAGACGACGTCGATCGTGTGGCGCATGCGGAAGCAGTGCACCCAGTTGCAACGAGTGATCCACAGGGCCCCGTCGATCGAGTCGGTGCCCAGCAGGCCGATGTTGCGCTCGCGCCGGGTGCGTGCGGTCCACAGCGCCAGTCCGGTGTCCCGCCCATTCACGGTGAGGTGGGGGAGGTCGTCTACCGGAACGGTTGACCAGGTGGGTGTCGTCGTACTCATGATGAGTGATGGTAAAAGGGGCGACTTGAGTAACGTCAGGGGCGTTCGCCCCATCGTCGTGGGGTCAGGTGGGCCGTACAGTTCGAGTTCGGCGTGTCCAGCACCACGCACTCACCTCTCCCTCCACCCTGGCGCCCCGACGCGGCGAACGGGTAGCCTGGCCGACGGTGCCCGCAGACGGGTCACCGCATCTCCATTCCGTTCCCAGCGACGTCGGCTTCGCCCAGGCCTCAGGCCTGCTCGGCTCAGGTGCGACATCGTGACGCGGGTCTGCCGCGGCGGGAACCGACGGGCCCCTGACTGCGGGGCTCCGGACGTCGTTATCGGG
>CAJZFF010000018.1 GCA_915069725.1 uncultured Actinomyces sp. | reverse complement strand
TCGACGCCCTGAGGCTGGACGCCATCCACGAGATCAAGGACGACGCCGCAGCCGCCGACCCACCCCAGGCGCACGTCCTGGCCGAGCTCTCCGACGCCGTGGCCGCGCTGTCGGCCGAGCTGGGCCGCCCCCTGAGCCTGGTGGCCGAGGCCGACCTCAACGACGTCGGAGTCATCACCCCCACCGACCAGGAGCCCCCCGCCGCAACTCCCAGCCTGGGTATGACCGCCCAGTGGGCCGACGACGTCCACCACGCCCTGCACGTACGGATCACCGGGGAGGCGCAGGGCTACTACGCCGACTTCGCCGAGCCCGGGGCATGGACCAAGGCCTACAGCGGCGCCTTCCTCCACAACGGCACCTGGTCCACCTTCCGGGACCGGGTCTGGGGCGCCCCCGTCCCCGAGGACACCGACCCCAGGCGCTTCGTCGTCTTCGGATCCAACCACGACCAGATCGGCAACCGAGCCGTCGGGGACCGTCCCTCGGCCGGTCTCGACGACGCCGCCCTGGCCGCCACTGCCGCCCTGGTGCTCCTGTCGCCCTACACGCCCATGCTCTTCATGGGCGAGGAGTGGGGAACCCGCACCCCCTTCCAGTTCTTCACCGACCACGAGGAGGAGGACCTGGCCCGCAGCGTCAGCCAGGGGCGCGCACGGGAGTTCGCCGGCTTCGGCTGGGACGCCGACGAGATCCCCGACCCCCAGGACGCCGCGACCGTCGAGACCTCGCGCCTGGACTGGTCCGAGCTTGAGCAGACCGAGCACACCCGCATGCTGGCCTGGTACCGGGCACTGACCGCCCTGCGCCGCGAGCTGGCCTGGTCCCAGCGCACCGCGTGGCCGCAGATCGATGAGGCCGACGACGTTGTCACCGTGACCTACGAGGACATCGTCGTGGTCACCAACCTCTCCGGGAGGCCACGGCCCGCTCCCGAGCTGAGCGAGGTGCTCCTGTCCTGGGCCCCGGTCGGCTCCGACCCGTCCTGCCTGCCAGCCGGACAGACGCTCATCGCCCGACGCTGACCAGTCCCGCCAGGCGGCTTCCCCAGCCGGCTGACCAGATACCGGCGAACCGGAGGCGGCCGATGCACATCCGTTCAGAAAGGCAGGCACCTCGTTGACACAATGCAACCCTCCCAGCGGCGTGGCTTCATGTGCCCACTGCGGTAGCGCACTAGCGTGGCATCCGTGACAGTCAACGGTAGGCCGCGTCAGAACGAGGCAGGTGGCATCCCCGAACGATTCGAGGAAGCACTCCTGTCCCTTCGCGACGCGCCCCGCCCCCGAGGGCTCCTCATGGAGGAGGTGCCCGCCCCCAAGAAGCTGGCCCCCTTCTCCGCCGCCCTGAGCGCTGAGACGGTGGAGACAGTAGGAGCCACCCCCGTGGCCACCGGACGCTTCGTCGTCCTCCACGACCCCGACGGCCAAGAGGCCTGGGACGGGGACTTCCGCATCGTGGTGCAGGCGCGCGCCCGCATCGACAACGAGATCGGCATGGACCCCGTCTTCGAGTCCGCCGCCTGGAGCTGGCTCACCGATGGTCTCGAGGACTCCCGCGCCGGTTACCGGGCACTCGTGGGAACCGTCACCAGGGTCTTGTCGGAGACCTTTGGCGGACGGACTCTCACTGACTCCTGTGCCCACGCGGAGATCCGAGCCTCCTGGTCCCCTACGACCGCCCAGCTCGGCCCCCACCTGACCGCCTGGCACGAGCTCCTCCTGGTCGCCTCCGGCCACGAACCGGCCGCGGTCCACCCGCTCACCCTCGCCGGAGTCGCCAGGTGACGACCCGCGCAACCGACACTCTCCGCCCAGCCGTTTCCTCGGCCGTGCCGCGCCCAGCCGTACCCCCCGGGACGACGGACCATCCCATCAGTCCTCACGATGTCGTCGCCTACCCGCGTCCCCGGGACGGTCTGCCCAAGATCACCAGTACTCCCACCGACCTGAGCCGGGTCGCCCACCTTCTGGCCGACGGTCGCGGCCCCGTCGCCGTTGACGCCGAACGGGCCTCCGGCTTCCGCTACGGACAGGACGCCTACCTCATCCAGCTGCGCCGGGACGGCGTCGGCACCCTGCTCATCGATCCGGTCACCACCGGGCCCCTGACCGAGCTGGCTGCAGCCCTCGACGGACCCGAGTGGATCCTCCACGCCGCCGACCAGGACATCCCCTGCTTGACCGCCCTCGGCCTGAGGGCCACCTCCCTGTTCGACACCGAGCTGGCGGCTCGCCTCCTGGGCCGGCAGCACGTGGGGCTCGGCGCCGTCATTGAGGAGACCCTGGGCCTGCGCCTGGCCAAGGACCACGCGGCCGCGGACTGGTCCACCCGTCCCCTGCCCGCCTCCTGGCTCACCTACGCCGCCCTCGACGTCGAGCTGCTCATCGACCTGCGCGATGCCCTGGCCACCGAGCTCGACGCAGCCGGCAAGGACCAGTGGGCCGCCCAAGAGTTCGAGCACGTGCGCACCAAACCGGCCAGACCGGCCAAGGTCGACCCATGGCGCAAGACCCCCCGAGCAGGAAGCTCCGTGCGCTCCCCCCGCTCACTGGCCATCCTGCGCGAGCTGTGGAACTCACGCGAGCAGCTGGCCGCGGAGCTGGACCGCACCCCCTCCAAGGTCCTGCCTCACCAAGCACTCGTCGCCGCCGCCGTCGCCCGCCCCCGGTCACGACGCAAGATGAGCGCCCTCAAGGAGTTCTCCTCCCGGCAGGCGCGCCAGAACCAGGAGCGCTGGTGGAGGGCCATCGAACGCGCCCTGGAGCTGCCCGACGACGAGCTTCCCCCCACCCGCGCACCACTGGCACCCGGCGAGCTCCCCCATCCGCGCTCCTGGCAGCGCCACCACGCCGCGGCCGCCGAGCGGCTCACCGAGGTACGCGCGGCCATCAGGCGGCGCGCTGAGGAGATCCGCGTGCCCCAGGAGCTCCTCCTGACCCCGGAGTGCCAACGTCATCTGGCCTGGGACCTCGGCGCGGAGATCGAAGCCGGACGTACCAGCAGGATCACTGCTCAGGAGATCAGTGAGCGCCTGGCCGCCATGGGAGCTAGGCCGTGGCAGATCGAGCAGGCCTCCCCCGCCCTCGCCACAGCACTGGGCTGACACGCCGTCACCGCGCGTACCGCAGTGCGCCGCCCACGGCGACGTGGACGGCGCACGACGTGATTCTCGCCAGAGGAGCTCGGCTCGAGAAACCAGTGACCTTCGCAGGCCTCAGTGAACCTCGAAGCCGTAGGAACGGAAGATCGCGCGAGTGGACTCCACCAGCTCCGGCTCCGGGGGCCTGGTGTCACGAAGCTGATACGTCAGTCCCAGGGCGTCCCACTTGTCGGTACCCATCTGGTGGAAGGGCAGCACCTCAACACGGCTGACCGAGCCCCAGCGCTCAATGATCCGGGCCACGTTGTGGACGTTCTCAGGGGCATCCGTCAGGTCCGGGACCAGCACGAACCGGGCCCAGATCTCGATCCCCTTGGCCGCCAGACGGTCACCGAAGGTGATGGTCGGGGCCAAGGAGCGCCCCGTCACCTTCTTGTAGGTCTCCTCGTCACCGCTCTTGACGTCGAGCAGGACCAGGTCGATGTTGTCGAGCATCTCATCGCTGGCATTGGCACCCAGGAACCCTGAGGTGTCGATGCAGGTGTGGATGCCCATCTTCTTGGCCCCGGCCAAGAGCCTGCCCGCGAAGGCCGGCTGCATGAGGACCTCACCGCCCGACAGCGTGATCCCGCCCTTGGACGCGCGGAACACCCCCCGGTAGCGGCGCATGCGGCGGAGAAGCTCCTCGGCCTCCACCGGTTCCCCGTCCTTCATGAGGAAGGTGTCGGGATTGTGGCAGTACTGGCACCGCAGAGGGCATCCGTTGAGGAAGACCGTCATCCGGGTGCCGGGACCGTCCACCGCGGTCACGAGCTCCCAGGAGTGGATCGAGCCCAGCTCGCCATCGCGCATCCGAGCCAGGCGCTCCGAGCGTTGAAGATCCGTCAGCTCCTCGAGCCCGCCGATACCCGCCCCGCGCAAACGGGCGGCCGGGGCCAGGAAGTCCTGGTCCCGACCGCCGTCGCGCACGGTCGTCGTGGTCTGCGTCATGACCGCTCGCCGTGCTCCAGGGCTCAGGCCTGGGAGTGGAAGGTGCGGTGAAGAACGTCAAGCTGCTGCTCGCGAGTCAGCTTGACGAAGTTGACGGCGTAGCCGGAGACGCGAACCGTGAGGTTCGGGTAGTTCTCCGGGTGCTCCATCGCGTCCTCGAGGGTGTTGCGGTCCAGGACGTTGATGTTGGCGTGGTACAGGCCCTTGACGCCGCCGTTGTCCTGACGCTGTGCCTTCATGGAGGCGAGGCGCTCTTCGTACGTGGCCATGGTGGCCCCTTTCTGAGGTGATGTGATCGATGTGTGAGAAATTGCTGCGGGGTGATCGGCCGGGTGAGCGGCTCGATCAGATCTCGGCGCAGTCGTCGGGGACGAAGCCGGCGTCGAGAATGCCCACGAGGTTGGCGACGCGCTCGTCAAGAGTGCGGCCCAGCCCCTGCGGGGTGATCGTGTTGGTCAGCGAGATGCCGTCGAGGGCGTCGTTGTAGTCGAGCTTGCCGACACTGAGCATCGAGGCGACCATGCCGTGGGTGTCCATCCCGTTCTCCGGGTTGGCCCCGGGCGAGAACGGAGTGCCCTTCTGGTGCCCCGAGGGGAAGGAGCCGGTCGCCTTGCCGTAGACCACGTTGGAGGTGATCGTCAGCACCGACTGGGTCGGGATGGCGTCCCGGTAGAAGGGCTGGGCCTTGATCTTGGACATGATCGTGTGGACCACGGTGGCAGCGATGTCGTCGGCGCGGTCGTCGTCATTGCCGTAGATCGGGAAGTCGCCCTCGGTGACGTAGTCGACCACCAGGCCGGTCTCGTCGCGAACCGGGGTGACCTTGGCGTACTTGATGGCCGCCAGGGAGTCGGCCACGATCGACAGGCCGGCGATGCCGCAGCCCATGGTGCGCACGATGTCGGAGTCGTGCAGCGCCATCTCGATGGACTCGTAGGCGTAGCGGTCGTGGCAGTAGTGGATGATGTTGAGGGCCTCGACGTAGGTGGCCACCACCCAGTCGAGCATCTTCTCGTACTTGTCCCAGACCTCGTCGAAGTCGAGGGGGCCGTCGCCCTCGACGCCGGGCAGACCGGTGACGACCTGCTTGCCGGTCATCTCGTCGCGGCCACCGTTGATGGCGTAGAGCAGGGCCTTGGCGGAGTTGACGCGGGCGCCGAAGAACTGCATCTGCTTGCCCACGCGCATCGGGGACACGCAGCAGGCGATCGCGGCGTCATCGCCCCAGTGCTCACGGATCTGCTCGTCGGCCTCGTACTGGATGGAGGAGGTCGTGATCGAGATGAGGGCGCAGAAGTCCTTGTAGCCCTGCGGCAGGTTCTCGTCCCAGAAGATCGTGATGTTCGGCTCCGGGGCCGGACCGAGGTTGCGCAGGGTCTGCAGCAGACGGAAGGAGGTCTTGGTGACCAGGGCGCGACCGTCCTCACCGAAGCCGGCGTCGGACCAGGTGGCCCAGTAGGGGTCGCCGGAGAAGATCTGGTCGTAGTCGATGGTGCGCAGGAAGCGGGTGATGCGCAGCTTCATGACGATGTTGTCGATGAGCTCCTGGGCGCGGGTCTCGTCGATGACCCCGTTGCGCAGGTCCCGCTCGAAGTAGATGTCCAGGAAGGCCGAGAGACGGCCGATGCTCATGGCGGCGCCGTCCTGGGACTTCACGGAGGCCAGGTAGGCGAAGTAGGTCCACTGGACCGCCTCGTGGGCGTTCTTGGCCGGCCCGGAGATGTCGTAACCGTAGGAGGCGGCCATGACCTTGAGCTTCTTGAGCGCCTTGATCTGCTCGGAGTGCTCCTCGCGGTAGCGGGCCCAGTGCTCGGAGAAGGGCTTGTCCGCCACGGCGTCCTTGGCCTTCTGCTTCTCCTCGATGAGGAAGTCGACGCCGTAGAGCGCCACGCGGCGGTAGTCACCGATGATGCGACCACGGCCGTAGGCGTCGGGCAGACCGGTGATGATGTGGCTGGAGCGCGCCGCGCGGATGCGCGGGGTGTAGATGTCGAAGACGGCGTCGTTGTGGGTCTTGCGGTAGCGGGTGAAGATCTTCTTGACCTCGGGGTCGACCTCCTTGCCCGCCTCCTTGATGGCGGTCTCCACCATGCGCCAGCCGCCGTTGGGCATCATGGCGCGACGCAGCGGGGAGTCCGTCTGCAGACCAACGATGACGTCATCGTCCTCGCTGATGTAGCCGGCCGGGAATGCGTCGATGTCGGCGGGGGTGTGGGTGTCGACGTCGAGGATGCGGACCTTGCGCTCCTCGGAGAGGTAGTCCTTCTCCAGGGTGTCCCACAGACGCAGGGTCTTGTCCGTGGCGTCGGCGAGGAACGAGGCGTCACCGTCGTAGGGGGTGTAGTTGCGCTGGATGAAGTCGCGGACGTCAATGTCCTCGGTCCACGGTCCGGTAACGAAGCCTTCCCAGGCGTCATTGCCGCTCGCCGTGGTGGCAGATGTTGTGACCTCAGTGGTCATCCGTGCCCTCCTCATGTGGGTGACCGGAGAGCCACCCGGTTGTGATCGCCCTTATGAGGCGAGGCGGCACATCGGCGCGCCGTCGATCTCAGACTAGAACTCAGAGGAAGGCTTGTGGGTCGCTGGTCCCAAGAAGAGCCGGTTAGATGACTCACAGGTCGATCGCCGCCGTCGCAATCCAGGACATAAGTCCCTATATCGACTCCTTGGGCGGATATCCGGCACCGGCCGCCAGTTCCCCCCTAGCCTTCGACAACGAAGACGAATGGGGTCGCGTTCCTAGCGCGTCAACCTATCAGAACGATTAGGACAGGTGTCCCAGCGGATTCCGCCTACTCCGCGACGAGCTGGAGCCGAAGCGCCTCCTGCGTTGCCCTACTCGGCCCTAAGGTCCTGGTCGATGCGGGCGCCTGCGGCGCCGTCGGCCGCCCTGCGGGCCGCCTGAGCGATATCAACCGCTCGCATGCCGAAGTCCTCCATCAGCTGAGCGCGGGTGGCCGTGTCGACGAACTGGCGCGGCACGCCGATGCGACGGAAGACCTGCGAGCCCCCGGTAGCGCCGTGGGCGGCCTGGTACTCCTCAACCGCGTCACGCAGCTGGGAACCGATACCTCCGTCGACCAGACCGTCCTCGACCACGACGACGACGTCCACATCAGCCGCGGCAGTCACGAGAGGAGCCGGGGCAGGAATCACCCAGTGCGGATGCACCACGGTGACGGCGTGCCCACCCTGCTCAAGGAGCCTACCGGCCTCGTAGGCCTGGGAGGCCATGGCACCCACGCCTACCAGCAGGATCCGCGCACCACCGGCAGGCGGGCGGCTCTCGAGCAGGACATCGACGACGTCGAAGGCACTCACGTGCGGCGTCTCCTCGTGCACCGGCTCCTTGCCTGCCCTCGGTTCCTCCGCTCCCCGGGCGAGGCGTCGCAACGCAGTCAGGGGCTCGGGCAGCGCGCCCTTGGGGTAGCGCACGACCGTGGGGGCATCACCTGTGCTCACGGCCGTGCGCAGGCTCTCGCGCAGCGTCGCCTCGTCGCGGGGGGCCGCCAGGTGCAGACCAGGAACGTGCGCCAGCAGCGCCATGTCCCACATGCCGTTGTGGCTGGCCCCGTCAGTTCCCGTGATTCCGGCCCGGTCCAGGACGATCGTCACTCCCGCCCGGTGCAGGGCGACATCCATGAGCACCTGGTCGAAGGCGCGGTTGAGGAAGGTCGCGTAGAGGGCGACCACCGGGTGCATGCCGGCGAAGGCGAGGCCGGCGGAGAAGGTCAGCGCGTGCTGCTCGGCGATGCCGACGTCGATGACCCGAGTAGGCATCTCATCGGCCAGGGGCTGGAGGCCCACCGGGGCCTGCATGGCGGCGGTGACCCCGACGATCCGTTCATCGCCGCGGGCCAGGGAGACGATCTCCTCGGCGAAGACGGCGGTCCAGCCGAAACGCTCGGCCACCACCGGCAAACCGGTCTCGGGATGAATCTGGCCCACCGCGTGGAAGCGGTCGGGGACGTGCTCCTCGGCCGGGGTGTAGCCCCGCCCCTTCTCGGTGATGACGTGGACGATGACCGGTTCGGCGTACTCGCGGGCGCGAGTGAGGGCGAATTCGACGGCTGTGATGTCGTGGCCGTCGACCGGTCCGGTGTACTTGATCCCCAGGTCCTCGAAGAAGGCCGAGGGAACCAGGACGTCCTTGAGCCCCCGTTTGAGTCCGTGCAGGGCGTCGAAGGCGGCCCGACCGGGGGCGCCTTGCGACAGGAGCGTCCGCTTGACCCCGGACAGGACACGCTCGTAACCGGGATTGGTGCGCAGCGCGTCGAGGTGGTGGGCCAGTCCCCCGATGGTGGGGGCGTAGGAGCGGCCGTTGTCGTTGACGACAATGACCAGGTGGCGGTCCGAGGAGTCGGCGATGTTGTCCAGGGCCTCCCAGGCCATTCCCCCGGTCATGGCCCCGTCCCCGATGACGGCGACGACGTGGCGCTCGTCGTGACCCTGCAGGTGGTTGGCCCGGGCGATGCCGTCGGCCCAGGACAGGGAGGTCGAGGCGTGGGAGTTCTCCACGACGTCGTGGACGGACTCGGCCCGTGAGGGGTATCCGGACAGGCCACCGCGCTCGCGCAGATGAGAGAAGTCCTGACGGCCGGTGAGCAGCTTGTGGACGTAGGCCTGGTGGCCGGTGTCGAACACGATGGTGTCCCGCGGTGAGCGGAAGGTCCGGTGCAGGGCGATCGTCAGCTCGACGACACCGAGGTTGGGGCCGAGGTGGCCGCCGGTGCGCGCCACTGAGGCGACAAGATGCTGGCGGATCTCCGAGGCGAGCGTCACCAGCTGCTCGCTGGTGAGCCGATCGAGGTCGGCGGGCTTGCGCACGCACGGCAGGAGCGCCTTGCCGGTCCGTCCGGCGGGCCCTCCCGGGCGCTCAGCAGCTGCTGGCACGGTGCGCCTCCTTGTCGAAGGTGATGACGAGTCAGTTGTTGTCGTTCATGCGATGGTGCGTCGCTCATGAGCGAGCCGCGGGTCGCCGAAGCGGCACTCGGGACAGGGTAGCCGTTGACGCGGCGAAGGGTTCTTCTCAGGAGTCCCCTTCCCGGGTCCGGGGACCGAACGGCTGCCCGGAACGACGCTCCTGAGCGGACCGAGGGTGCTCAGCATAGAGCCGCCCCGACCACTGTACGGCCACGTGTCACGCGGGTCACGGCTGAGCACGTACTGTATGCCTTGGGTGTCGAACCGTCCGCGCCCGCCGGTCAACGGCGTCGTTCCTGATCGCCCGACCGCCCCTCAGGACTGCCCTCCAGGAGGAACCATGAGCACCACAGCCCCTTTCGGTACCTGGCCCTCGCCCATCACCCCGGGCACCATCACGACCCGGACGGTCCTGCTCTCCCAGGTCCGCGTTGACGGCGCAGACACCTACTGGGTGGAGCAGCGCGCCTCACAGGCGGGCCGCAACGTACTGCTCCGCCGCAACGGTGACGGACAGATCGGTGAGGTGCTTCCGCTGACACCCGCCGACGAGCTGGTCGATGTGCGCACCCGGGTGCACGAGTACGGAGGGAGGGCCTACGCCGTCGACAGCGGGATCATCGTGGTCTCGCACGCCGGGGACGGGCGCCTCTACCGGTACGACGTGGCGCACCGCATGCGGGGCCTGGTCCCGCTCACGATCTACGGGGACGTGCGACACGGCGACCTGGAGATCGACACGGGCCGGGGCCTGGTCTACGCGGTCCGCGAGGACCACCGAGGCGGCGGCGAGGCCGTGAACACCCTGGTCGCGATTCCCCTGGACGGCTCGGCGGCCCGCGATGACTCCCGCGTGCGCACGCTGGTGTCGGGAACGGACTTCGTGGTCGCCCCGACGCTGTCCCCCGACGGCGAGCACCTGGCCTGGATCACCTGGAACCACCCGGGGATGCCGTGGGACAACGCCAGCCTGCACGTGGGGGACCTCGGCCCGGACGGGGCACTGGGCGAGCAGACGCTGGTGGACGGAGGTCACGGGCACTCGGTCTCCGAGCCCCGCTGGACCGAGGAGTGCGAGCTGGTGCACGGCTCCAACGCCTCGGGCTTCTGGAACCTCTATCGCACCGAGGGCTTCCCGGTACGCGGCACCAACCGCACCGGCTGGTCGGAGAAGCTGCGCACCCGGCCGCTGCACCCGGCCGAGGTCACCTTCACCACCCCGGCCTGGCAGCTGGGGCCGCACTCCTTCGACGTGCTCGACTCCGAGCACATCATCACCTCCTGGGCCCGCGACGCGGTCTCGCACCTGGGGACCATCAGGCTCGCCAACGGGGAGCTCGAGGAGTGGAACGTGGGGTGGCAGCCGATCGGCAACGTCGCCTCCAACGCCGGTCGCGTCGTCATGCTGGCCTCCAATGAGATGTCGATGCCCAGCATCGTGGAGGTCAAGAACGGAACGGTGAAGGTGCTGCGCGGCTCGGGCGAGTTCGTGCCTGAGGGCACCGGGGTGTCCTTCCCCGAGCCGGTCTCCTGGCCCACCAGCGACGGCGCCACCGCCCACGGCTTCTACTACCCGCCGACCTCGGCCTCTCACACTGGCCCCGACGACGAGCTGGCGCCGCTGATCGTCAACGTCCACGGCGGCCCGACGGCGACGGCCGTGCCCGGCTACGACCTGCGCATCCAGTACTGGACCAGCCGGGGCTTCGGCTATCTGGACGTCAACTACCGCGGCTCCATGGGCTACGGAACCGGCTACCGCAAGGCCCTGGAGGGCAAGTGGGGCATCTACGACGTCGACGACTGCGTCAACGGGGCCCAGCACCTGGTCGACGCCGGACTCGTGGACCCGCGCCGTATCGCGATCCGCGGAGGTTCAGCCGGAGGCTTCACGGTGCTGTCGGCCATCACCCGCTCCTCCGTGTTCACGGCGGCCAGCTCCTGCTTCGGGGTGACCGACCTCAAGAGGCTAGTGCGCACCACCCACAAGTTCGAGTCGCACTACATCGGCCAGCTCATAGGCACCCAGGACATCGACGACCCGGTTCTGGACGAGCGCAGCCCCATCAACCACATCGAGGACATCAACGTCCCACTGCTGCTCATCCAGGGCTCGGAGGATCCGATCGTCCCGGCAGAGCAGGCCACCGCCATGTACAAGGCCCTCAAGGAGGCCGGCGCCCCGGTGGCCCTGGAGGTCTTCCAGGGTGAGGGCCACGGCTTCCGTCTGGCGGCGAACATCCGGCGGCGTTACGAGGCCGAGCTGAGCTTCTACCGGCAGGTGTGGAGCATCGGCACAGCCTCCTCCCACGCCGAGGGGCAGGACGAGGAGGAGACCTTCACCGTCAAGGTGGAGAACCTGCACTGATGGATCGCGTCTGGAGGAGGCTGTCCACCCCCCTGTCGCGGCGCGCAGGCAGCCTCTTCCGACATCATCGCTTCGGCCTCTACATCCTGGCGGTGCTGGTAGGGCTCGCCTCGGGCCTGGGGGCGGTGCTGTTCCGGCTGGGAATCGACGCCTGGTCCCAGCTGCTGAGCGGAGCCGACGACTACACCGTGTCGATGGGGCCCTCGGTCGGGCTCCTGGCGCCCTTGGGGGCCTGGTTCGTCCTGATCGCCCCGGTGCTCTCCGGGCTGCTGACAGGACCGTTGATGTCCCGACTGGGCCGTACCCCCACGGGCCATGGGGTGGCCGGCGTCATCTGGTCCACTCGCCACGGCGACGGCACCATGGCGCCCCTGCCGGCTCTGGCCGCGACGACGTCGGCCGCGCTGACAATCGGTGGCGGGGGCTCCGTCGGTCCGGAGGGGCCGATCGCCGAGCTGGGCGCGTCGACGGCGAGCGTCATCGGACGGGGGTTGCGACTGCCCAGGCTCTCGATCCGCCACCTGGCAGCCGCCGGAACAGCCGCTGGGATCGCAGCCGCCTTCAATGCTCCGCTGGCGGGGGCCTTCTTCGCCCTGGAGGTCGTCCTCATGGGCTTCAGCGCCGACGCCTTCATCGTCATCGTCCTGGCCTGCGTGTCCTC
>CAJZFF010000017.1 GCA_915069725.1 uncultured Actinomyces sp. | reverse complement strand
GGAGCCCGCCCCATCCTCGCAGGGCTTGCCGGTCCGGTTGGTCCAGTCAGCTCGGCAGGATCAGGAGTCCCAGGCGGCGTCGACGTCTCATCGTGGTGCGGTCCGGCGTAGCGCCCTGTGGCTGGCCGTGGGCTGGAAGCTGGTGGTCATGCCGGGGCTGGCCGTCGTCGTCGGACTGGCGGCGGGACTCAGCGGAGCACAGCTGCTCACCCCGGTCGTCACCGCCGCCCTGCCCACGGCGCAAAACGTCTTCATGTACGCCTCGCGCTACGGGGCGGCCAAGGACCTGGCTCGCGACGCCGTCCTGCTGACGACGGCCGGATTCGTGCCCGTGGTCCTGTTGGCCGCCGCGCTCCTGCACTGAGCCCGCGCGGTCGCACTGCCCGTGCAGGCGCTTCGCTCACCCGCGCAGTCGTGCCTGAGGCCGCGCTGTCGGAGGGTTCAGGGTACGACCTCGCGGGTTAACCTACGACCTCGTCGCGCCGGGGCCGCTCAGGGAAGCTCGTCGCGAGTGGGCGGGTTGGCTCCGGCCCGTGAGACCGTGATGTCGGCGATGGCCGCGGCGTGGCGCATGATCCGCTCCAGGGTCGCGGCGTCCACGGCGCGCAGCGCCTCGCGCCGATCAGCACCCACGAGGTCCTCACTCCACAGGGCATCCTCCAAGCCGCCCATGAAGGAGTCGCCAGCGCCCACCGTGTCCGCCACCACGACGCTCGGGTCGGCGGGCACCTCCAGACGCACCCCCGAGGCGGACAGGGCCAGTGCCCCCTCCTTACCGCGCGTGACCACCACGACGGCCACGCCCTTGTCCAACCAGGAGCGCAGCACCGTCTCCAGGTCCGCGTCCCGGCCATAGAGCCACGCGATGTCCTCATCGGAGCACTTGACCAGGTCCGACAGGCCCACCAGACGCTCGACGATCTCGCGGGCGTCCTTCGGGTCACCCATGAGCTGGGGGCGGGCATTGGGGTCGTAGGCGATGGTGGAGGTGGCGCGCGTCTCGCGCAGTACCTGCTCCACGGTGGTGGCGCCGGGGGCCAGGATCGCGGCGATCGAGCCGGTGTGCACCAGCAGCGGCGCCTGCCCGTCGGGCAGTGTCGGGCGCGGCGGGTTCCAGTCCAGGTCGAAGACATAGGTGGCGGCCCGGTCCTCACCGATGGTGGCCTGCGCCGTGGAGGTGCGTGCCGCGCCGTCGGCACCCGGAGCCAGGCGGACCCCGGAGGCCTCCAGGTGGGAGCGCACGGCCTTGCCGCGCTCGTCGGTGCCGATCCAGCAGTGCAGCTCGACGTCGCGACCCAGGCGCGCCAGCCCCAGGGCGACGTTGGCGGGTGCGCCGCCGGGGATGTCCATGGGCTCCTGCCCGGGGTGGATGACGACATCAACCAGGGCCTCGCCGATGATGAGGGCGGATCCTGGGCGGCCGGGTGCGGTCATGGGTGACTCCTTCGTGCAGGACCGGGGTCCGGTGGTGGTGAGCTGAGACGTGGGAGGGACGGAGGGCTGACCGGAGTGGTGGACCGGGAGATAAGAAGAGGCGGTGAGGAGACTCGGGCGGATGAGGAACGCGGCGGCGCCACACTGCCCGGAAGTGGCCGGTGCGCTGGTCGATGCGCGCGGTCGGGGGTGAATGCTCACAGACTACCGATCCGGCGCCGCCCACAGGGCTCGTCTCGCCCAAGAATGTCCAAATCGGATACAAAGGGCGTTCAGTGCACAGGCCGCATGAATGAAAACCTTGGAATCATGCGGTTGTGTTTCGCCCGGATGAGAGCGGCCCAAGCCTTTGTGTCCGATTTGGACATCCATGGCTCCTTCCGGCCTCCTGCTCTGGCTGCCGGAGGTGCTCGATGGGGGCACTATCGCCAGCCGGAGCCCTGGGCAACTCGGTCAGTCCGCCGCGCAGGTGGGTTCGACCGCGGCCCCAGGCCTATGGCCACGTTGCCACGACGGTCGATTCGTTGCGCGTGCGGGCATACGCCCGGTCTGGAGCCGCAGCCCCGGGGCGGGTCATGCCCGGTCAGCCCCAGGTCGTGTCAGTCCTCAGGGTCCTCCTGCGCGACCGCGGCCAGGCGGGCGCGGGCCTCATCGAGCCAGGTCTGGCAGCGCTGGGCCAGGGCCTCGCCGCGCTCCCACAGCGCCAGGGAGTCCTCCAAGGGGACGGAGCCCGCCTCAAGACGCTGCACGACGGCCACCAGCTCCTCACGGGCCCGCTCATAGCTGAGCGAGGCGACGTCCTCATTGGCACCAGACGCCCCGCCTGCGGCAGGGGCCGAGGACGCTGAAGACCCTGACGATCCTGAGGACGCCGAGTAGGGGCTGCTCTGGGGTGAGTACTCGTCTGGGTACTGGTCGGAGTACGGGCCGGGGTTCATCTCGGAGCTCACGCCCCGATTCTCGCACGGACCGGCACACGGGCAGAGAGGACGAGGCGGGTCCAGATGATGTCCTCGGCGCGAGAAAGTGCCCAGACCGACGCCTCAGACCGCACCTTTACCCTGCTGCGTCGTTGGAGGTCGTCTCATCGAGGAGTGTCAGCACGTCCGCCAAACCTGCTTGCGCCAGTGCCTCGCGGCCGGCCTCCGTGACCTTGACGGCCCGGCTTCGTCCGATGCGCGTGATCCAGGCCCGATCGAAGAACGCCTGCGTCAGTGCAGTCCCCAGTGGTCCGCCGAGGTGGAACTGCCGTTCAGTGGAGTCCATGCACGCCTCCCCACGGGCACGACGCGGCTTTTCCAGCCCCCAGGTGGCCAGCAGGTCCCCTCCGGAATCGGTCAGCCGCCAGGAGGAATCCAGGTGGCTGCGCTCCTGGAGGTGCTTGGCCAGACTCACGCCGAGTCGCCCCGCCAGGTGGCGGTAGCAGGTACGGGCGGCCAGCAGCCGCTTGTTGGCGGTCCACGCATTGAGGCTGTGTGCCGTGGGCAGTACTGATGCTGATATCGCCCCCAGGGCCTCGACGACTCGAGCCGCCTCAGGGCCGGAGATTGTGACGTAGCAGTGCCGCCCCTGACGGACCCTCGTGATGAGACCGTGTGCTTCCAGCACGTCGACATGCTCGCTGGTGGTCGACCGCGCGATCGCGGCGTATGAGCTGAGCTCGCCCACAGTCCAGGCGCGGCCGTCCATGAGTGCCGCGCACATGGCGGCCCGCGACCGGTCGGCGAGTGCCGCAGCCGTGCCGGCGACGTCGGGAACCGCCTCGGGGAAGAAACGGTCGGGAGTCCGTGACATGCGACCAGTATGCGCCGGCGCCGGTTCGGTTCGCGCCGAACAATTGCGGCTCTAGCCTGCCGGTCACCGGCATCAGCAGTCAGACGGACCCCGGGGCCAGGGGGACAAGGAGGCCACTCATGAGCGGATACCGACGGCGCGGCGCCCTCATCGCGGCGCTGCTCGGGTTCTTCATCGTCATGCTCGACACGACGGTCGTCAACGTGGCGCTGGCGCGGATCGGTGGGGACCTGGGTGCCCCGGTCGCCTCCCTGCAGTGGGTCGTCGACGCCTACGCCCTCACCTTCGCAGCCCTGCAGCTGTCGGCAGGGGCGGCCTGTGACCGACTGGGCGCAAAAAGCGTCCACCTGCTCGGCCTGGTGGTCTTCGGCCTGCTCTCGGCGGCCTGTGCCCTGGCCCCTGCCGGTGGTGCGCTCATCGCCTTCCGCGCGTTGCAGGGCGTCGGCGCCGCCGCGATCGTCCCGTCCTCCCTGGCAATACTCTCCCTCATCCATGATTGCCCCGCCGACCGGGCCCGAGCCATCGGCCTGTGGGGAGGAGCCGGTGGTGTCGCCGCGGCCGTCGGCCCGGTGGCCGGGGGACTGCTCGTGACCTTCACCGGCTGGCGGTTCGTGTTCTGGGTGAACCTGCCCCTCGTCGCAGCCGCGCTGTGGCTCACCGCCCGCCGCCTGCCCGCGCCGGAGACGCGGTCGCTGCGACGACGCGAAGGCGGCGACCTGCCCGGGCAGGTCCTCTCCGTCGCCGGACTCGCGGCCACCACTTACGGGATCATCGCCGCGGGTGAGCACGGGTGGAGTCCACCCGTTGTCGCCTCAACCCTCGCCGGACTGAGCCTGTTGGTGGTCTTCGTCCTGGTTGAACGGACCGCGAGCAGGCCGATGCTACCGACGGCGGTCTTCTCCCGACCGCGTTTCGCCGTGGCCGCCGCGGTCGGGTTCGCGCTCAATACCGGCTTCTTCGGCCAGCTCTTCGTCCTGGCTCTGTTCCTGCAGCGCTATCTGGGATTTGAGCCATGGATCGCCGGTCTGGCCCTGGCGCCGCAGGCGTGCAGCGCCGTCGTCGCCTCCCCGATGGGAGGCAGGATGACCGCCAGGACCGGGGCGTTCCCCACGATGCTGACGGGCCTGCTCACCGGTGCGGCCGGGTTCGCGGGGCTCGCTGCCGTCACGGCCTCGACGCCGTACCCGCTGGTGGCGGTCCTGACCTTCCTGGGCGGTTTCGGCACGGCACTGACCATGCCTGCCGCGACCTCGGCCGCCGTCGCCTCCGCGCCGGTGGGCTACACCGGCATCGCCGGCAGCGTTATCAACGCGGCCCGGCAGACCGGCAGTGTCGTCGGTGTGGCTGTCCTTGGCGTCCTGATTGCTTCAGGCGACTTCCTGACCGGCTTCCATAGGGCAGTCGTCGGGGCGTCGGCCGTCTTCGCGGTGGCCGCGATCCCCGTCGCCATCGTCGTCCTCAGGGCTACCGGCCGCCGGAAGCGCGAGGACGCACCATAGGCCGCGGTGACTGACCCCCAGGGGGCCGTCCGCAGGCTCTACGGTGCGTCCTCGGAGCAGGCGGGCACTGTTTGGCGGGCGTGTCCCGGCGCCAAGCCGCCGCTCAGTCGATATCGGTGGGCCGGGGCTTGGTGGCGCCGACGACCTGGGCGACGAGCCGCCCCGAAGCCAGGACCCCCTCGATGAGGTCGCCCTTCTTGACGTCCTCGGCGCTGGTGATGACCTTGCCGCCGGGGGTGCGCAGGATCGTGTAGCCACGATCCAGGACGCCCTGCGGTGACAGGGCCGTCAGCCGGGCGCGGTCGGCGCGCAGGTCCGCGGCCGCCAGTGACAGGCGATGCTCCACGGCCCGGCGCATCCTGTCGCGGGCCTGACCCAGTTCGATGACCCGGTCGCGCACGATCGAGGTGGGGTCGGCCATGACCGGCCGGGCTCGCAGCTGGTCCAGGGCCGCCTGCTCGGCGTCCAGCCGCGAGGCGAGCACGCTGCGCAGGCGCTCGCGGGCCGAGTCCAGGCCCACGGTCTCCTGGGCGAGATCGGGGACGATCCGGCGTGCGGCATCGGTGGGGGTGGAGGCCCGGTAGTCGGCCACCAGGTCCAGCAGGGGGCAGTCGGTCTCGTGGCCGATCGCCGAGACCAGCGGCGTGCGGCAGGCGGCCGCGGCGCGCACGAGCCCCTCGTCGGAGAAGGGCAGCAGGTCCTCGACGGCGCCGCCCCCGCGGGCCACGACGATGACGTCGATCTGCGCATCGGCGTCGAGCTCCTGGATGGCCCGGGTGACCTCGCCGACGGCGCGCGCCCCCTGGACGGCGACCTCGCGCACCTCGAAGGGCAGGCCGGGCCAGCGCAGGCGGGCGTTGACCAGCACGTCGTCCTTGGCCTTGGCCTGGCGTCCGCACACGAGGCCCACCTTGCGCGGCAGGAAGGGCAGGGGCCGCTTGCGCTCGGCGTCGAACAGACCCTCGGCGGCCAGGATGCGGCGCAGCTGCTCGATGCGGGCCAGCAGATCGCCGACGCCGACAGGTCGGATGTCGTCGGCCTGCAGCTGGAGCGAGCCCCGCTTGGTCCAGAAGGTGGGCTTGGCGCGGATGACAACGCGGGCGCCCTCGCTCAGCTCGGCGCCGGTGCGGGCCAGGACGGCGTCGAGGACCCGGGCGTAGATGGACACCGACATGGAGATGTCGGCGTCCGTGTCCCGCAGGGTGAGGAAGGCCATGCCGGCGCCGGGGCGCCGGTTGAGCTGGATGATCTGGCCCTCCACCCACACCTGGCTCATGCGGGCGACGTACTGGTCGATCTTGGAGGACAGCAGCCGCAGCGGCCACGGGTTCTCCGCGGTGGTGAGGTTCGCTCGCGGCGCCAGTTCCCGGGGGCCGTCGGGGCTGCCGGAGTTGCCGGGGCTGCCGCCCGCGTCGGGGCCGGACGCGCGGCCGGCACCGGGGGAGGACTGCGGGCTGGGCTGGGAGGGGCTCTGGCCTGTCACATGCACCACTGTGCCACGTCCACCACTGGGGACCTGAGTCCCACTGTGGCACAGTGGTGACCGTGACGACCATCGAGCTCGCCAGTGAGCACACCGACGCCGCGGCCCCCTCTCCCAAGGGCGGCAAGCGAATCCTCATGGCCGCCCCGCGCGGGTACTGCGCCGGCGTGGACCGCGCGGTCGACGCTGTGGAGCAGGCCCTGGACCACTACGGGGCGCCGATCTACGTGCGCAAGGAGATCGTCCACAACAAGTACGTCGTGGAGGCCCTCTCCAAGCGCGGCGCCATCTTCGTCTCCGAGACCGACGAGGTGCCGGTGGGCGCCCGCGTCGTCTTCTCCGCCCACGGCGTCTCCCCGGCCGTCCACGCCGAGGCCGCCGAGCGCCGGCTGGACACGATCGACGCGACCTGCCCGCTGGTGACCAAGGTGCACAAGCAGGCGGTGCGTTTCGCGGACAAGGACTACGACATCATTCTCGTGGGCCACACCGGCCACGAGGAGGTCGAGGGCACTCAGGGCGAGGCCCCCGACCACATCCAGGTCGTCAACGGCCCCCACGAGGTGGACCAGGTCGAGGTGCGCGACCCCTCCAAGGTCGTGTGGATCAGCCAGACCACCCTGAGCGTCGACGAGACCATGGAGACGGTGCGCCTGCTGCGCGAGCGCTTCCCGGAGATGATCGACCCGCCCGGCGAGGACATCTGCTACGCCACCCAGAACCGTCAGGCCGCGGTCAAGAAGATCGCCCCGAAGGTGGACCTCATGATCGTGGTCGGCTCCGGCAACTCCTCGAACTCGGTGCGCCTCAAGGAGGTGGCCCTCGAGGCCGGTGCGGGCGCCGCCCACCGGGTGGACTTCGCCAGCGAGATCGACCCGTCCTGGTTCGACGGCGTCGAGACGGTCGGCCTGACCTCGGGCGCCTCGGTTCCGGAGATCCTGGTGCGCGAGGTGGTCGAGCGCCTGGCCGAGCTCGGCTTCGACGACGTCGAGGAAGTGCGCACCACCACGGAGAAGATCTCCTTCTCCCTGCCCAAGAACCTGCGCGCCGACCTCATGGCGGCCCAGGGCGCCGCGTCCGGTCACAAGCGCCGCGAGCCGGCCGCCAACCACACCTGCTGAGGCTGCGCCGCCCACCCCCTCAGCCCCGGCCGCAGGGCTGGCCATAGGGTCATCCGCAGAGCCGTCCGTGAGCGTCAGCACACGCCCGGCTGCGTGAGACAGGCCGAAGGTGAACGCCGGGTTGCATACGTGACCATTACCCTCGGTCGGGTGACACATTCTCATGACGAGTCGGCCCCCAGTGGCCCTGCCCCCGCCGCGTCGGACGGGCGGCCCGCTGCCGACGGCGCCGGCAGCTCCGACAGTGCTGACCCTGTGACCTCCACAGACCCCGTGGGCGCGGGGGTCTCCGGCGCCTCCGGCCAGGTCTCCAACGAGGCCCTGGAGGAGGACGGCGGGCTGCACCGGAGCCTGACCAACAGGCACATGCAGATGATCGCCATCGGTGGCGCCATCGGCACGGGGCTGTTCGTGGCCTCGGGCGCCACGGTCTCCACGGCCGGCCCGGGCGGCGCCCTGGTCGCCTACGCGGCCATCGGCCTCATGGTGCTGCTGCTCATGCAGTCCCTGGGCGAGATGACGGCGCACATGCCGGTGGCCGGCTCCTTCCAGACCTACGCCACCCGGTTCGTCAGCCCCTCATTCGGCTTCGCCATGGGCTGGAACTACTGGTTCAACTGGGCGATCACGGTGGCGGCCGAGCTGGTGGCCGCCGGAATCGTCATGGGCTACTGGCTGCCGGGGGTGCCCTCATGGATCTGGGCGGCACTGTTCCTGACCCTGCTGACGACGCTCAACGCCCTGTCGGCCCGCGCCTTCGGTGAGGGCGAGTTCTGGCTGTCGGCCATCAAGGTGGTCACGGTCATCGTCTTCCTGGTGGCGGGCGTGGCCATGATCGCCGGCATCATCGGCGGGACGTCCCCGGGCTTCAGCAACTGGGTCGTCAAGGACGCGCCCTTCCACGGCGGGATGCTGGCGATCGTGTCGGTGTTCATGGTGGCCGGGTTCTCCTTCCAGGGCACCGAGCTGGTGGGCGTGGCGGCCGGTGAGGCCCGCAACCCGCGCCGGGATGTGCCCAAGGCGATCCACACGGTGTTCTGGCGGATCATGATCTTCTATATCGGGGCGATCACGGTCATCGGCTTCCTCATCGCCTTCAACGACAGCCGGCTGCTGCACACCGAGACCGAGGACGTGGCCTACTCGCCCTTCACCCTGGTCTTCGAGCGGGCGGGGATCGGGATCGCGGCGGCCCTCATGAACGCCGTCATCCTGACCGCCGTCCTCAGCGCCGGCAACTCCGGCCTGTACGCCTCGACCCGCATGCTGCACTCGATGGCCCTGCAGGGGCAGGCGCCGGCCTGGTTCTCCTACGTCAACCGCCACGGGGTCCCGGTGCGGGCCCTGGGGGCGACGGCGCTGGTGGGGGCGGCCGGCTTCCTCACCGCCGTGGTGGGGCAGAACACTGCCTACGCGTGGTTGGTCAACGTCTCCGCCCTGTGCGGGTTCATCGTGTGGCTGGGGATCGCCGCGTGCCACTTCCGCTTCCGGCGCGCCTACGTGCTCCAGGGCAACGACCCGGCCGACCTGCCCTACCAGGCGCCCTGGTTCCCGCTGGGGCCGGTCCTGGCCTTCACCCTGTGCGCCCTGGTGATCCTGGGCCAGAACTACGAGGCGGTCTTCAAGGGCCAGCTGCTGGAGGTGCTCTCCTCCTACATCGGCCTGCCGGTCTTCGGGGCCATCTGGCTGGGGCACCGCCTGGTGACCGGGTCGCGCATGGTCCGCCTGGAGGAGGCCGACGTCTCCGGCGCCGTCGTTCGCGAGCGCAGCTGAGCCCTGCTGAGCCTCGCTGTACCCCATGACCGACGTCGGGGCACCGATCATCTGACCGGTGCCCCGACGTCGTCTCGTGCTGGAACCTGCACGAGGCTGGTGCTGCTGTGGGCTGGGCGCCTACAGCAGGGACTGGACCCGCACCGTGACCTGAGGTGCGTTCTGCTCCCCGACGTCGGAGGAGCCGGAGCCCTCCCGGGCCTCAGAGGGGTCGCCGGACTCACCCGTCTGGGACAGGGAGCGGATGATGGCCTCCTGGACGTCGCGCACGATGTCCTTGACGGGCCGTGAGCCATCGATACCGATCTCGATGACGGCCCGGCTCGAGCCCTCCTCGACGATCACTCCGAAACGGGCCTGCCGAGGATCCTGCTGGCGCATGCGGCTACCGATCGCCCTCAACGTGCTGCCGATCCCCGGCTCGATTCCTCGTACGCCGGGGACAGCAGTGACCAGGTTGGCCAGCTCGGCTGCTGAGAGGCTAGTCGTCATCGTGGAGATCCTCGATGTGGATGTTGACGGTCGGGGACACCCCCAGGTTCTCATGGCAGGCTGCTCGAACGGCCTCGCGGACCCGCTGAGCGAGCTGCGGCAGGCTGTCCACGCTGAGGTGGGCGGAGATCCGGCAGAAGATGGTCTCCGGAACCCCCAGGCCGCGGTGGTCCTCACCTGAGGGCACGTGCTGGAAGGAGGACCGCAGGGCGCGCGCGCCGGGCACGCGGTCCACGGTGCGGCGGATCAGTGCCCGCAGTGAGAACTCGGACATGCTGTAGGGGCCCAGGTCGGTCGCGGGCATCTCCACCTGGGCGCCGTGACGGGTCTCGGCGAGGATGGCGTCCATCAGGTGGCGCTGCGGCATGACCGAGGTGCTCGCCTGAGACTCCAGCTGGTCCCACTCCTCGTGCAGGGAGGCGATCAGACGCTGGTACTCGCGCGTGTCGGCGTCGTCCTGCTCATGAGACCGGGCGAAGGACTTGGTGGCCGACGCCGTCGCGCGTCGGACGCTGTGTGAGAGCTGGTTGACGGTGCTCATGCCCACTCCTTCATCTGGCGCATGACGAGAGAGCGGGCGCGTGCCAGCCTCCCTCGGACGGTGGACTCGGTCAGGTTCAGGGTCTGGGCGATCTCCTCGTAGGACATGTCGTCGACCTCTCGGAGCACCCAGACGATGCGCAGCTCGGGCTGCACGGTGGTCAACAGGTCCGCCAGCGCCTCGATCTGGGCGTTGACCTCACTGGACTCGGCCGGGTCAGCGGTGCTGCTCGACGTCGTCTCCGCCATGGCGCTCGCGGTCTCGAGACTCTCGGCGTCGTAGGGGTCGGTGGCCCTGCGCTGACGCTTGCGCGTCATGCTGGTGGCCTTGTTGGTGCAGATCCGCATGAGCCAGCCCCGAAAGGCGTCAGGCTCCCTGACCAGGTGAAGACTGCGCCAGGCCTGGATGAGGGTTTCCTGGACGATGTCCTCACTGTCGTGACGGTTCCGCACGATCATGTAGGCGGTGCGGAACAGGCGCCCCTGGTAACGCTCGACGAGCTGTTCGAAGGCGTTGATGTCTCCGTCCTGGGCACGCAGGACCAGGTAGCGGTCCCTGTCATAGGACGGAGCGGGCGGAGCGCTCGGTTGTGCGGCTTGATGTGGACGCGGGCGAGGCGCCGGCACTGCCTCGTCCTGCTTCTCATGCGTCATCGCCATCCCCGGTGCTCTCGGGTGCGTGTCGCCCTGTGACGGTCTGTGAGACGTTGCGCGAGGTCGAGGATCGCTCCAGGTGCACCAGGGTGTCGATTTGCCTGGGGCGCGTGCCCAGGGACGTGGTCACGTCATCCTCGAGCCGGCGCCTGAGATCGGCGACGGCCCACTCGACCTCGCTGCCCTGGGACACGGTGGTGGTCGCTTGGACCCACAGGCTGCTCGGTGAGCCGGTGACCCACACAGTGCACCGCTCCACCCCGGGGACGTCCTGGGCTCGCTCGGACAGGGCCTGTGCCAGGACGTCGGGGCTGACGGTGGCCAGCAGGACGCCCTCGGAGTCGCTGAACCTCAGGGGCGAGGCGGCTGCCTTGCGGGGGACCTGCATGGCGAGGAGGGCCAGCCCGGCGATGATGGCGAGGACTGACGCCAGCGCGGCGGTCGGCAGGAGCCAGTGCGCCTGGGCCGTGATGACGCTGTCCACCCGGTCCTGCGCAGTGGCCAGGAGCGGGGCGACGTCGGGCCAGGACCGACCGGTGTCGAGGCCGGAGGCCAGCAGCCAGGACGCCGCTGCCGCGATGAGAAGTCCGCAGCCGGCCAGGGCCGTCCTGTTGAGGACGCCAGATACTGAGCGCATAGTGTTTTCCCTTTCAGCTCGTGTGCCGGATCCGCACGCGGCTGCGTGTGATGCCCACGGGCTTGAGCGCGTCCAGGGCCTCATCGGCCTTCTTACGGGCGGCTTCACGCACCGGGGCGAGGTCGTCCAGGACGCTGAGGACGACGACGTCGACTCGTGAGCGACGGGCGGTGACGGCGACGGAGTGGACGCCGTCGACCTGCTCGACCTGGGTCCTCACCAGGCCGGCCAGGTCCCGGCGCGTCACCGCGGTCTGGCCGGGGACGGCGTCGGGGAGGATCTCGACGCGCTCGGGGACCCCCGGCCATAGGGCCATGAGGATCATGACCAGGCCGCATACGGCGACGATCCCGGCGATGATGAGCACTGCGACGGATCCGAGGGTGGCGGATCCGATGGCGTCGAGCGTGGTGACGGCCCGGTCTGGCCAGGTGCCGCTCACGATCCGGTGCCCCAGCAGCCAGGCCCCCAGGCCTCCGGCGGTGAGCAGCAGCAGCGCCAGGATGATGCTGGGTATGCTGCGGGACGGGCGACGAATGAGTTTCTGGACGGGTGCTCTCATTTCAGGCTCTTCCTGACGTGGCTGCTCGGATTGAGCCAGGAGATCTCGAGGTCGATCTTGCCGACGCTCAGCCCGGTGAGGTGCTCGACGCGGCTGCGCACGTGTGCGCGCAGGTCCTCGATGGCGGAGGTCAGTGGCGTGGGGAAGACCAGGCCGAGGTCGAGGTGGAGGACGGCGACCTGTCCGTAGAGCTCGCACTGGGCCTCGGGCCGGGACTCGAAGTTGCGGCGGGTGCCGATTCCCAGGAGCCCTCCGGCGTTG
>CAJZFF010000016.1 GCA_915069725.1 uncultured Actinomyces sp. | reverse complement strand
TGGCCATCGTGCCGATCACCTACGCCGTCAAGTCCTTCGCCCACGACGGTCTGACGGCCGTTGCGGTAGCAGCGCTGGTGGGCGGCCTCGCCGCCGGATGGCTGTTCATCAGGCGTCAGCACACGCTGGCCACGCCGCTGATCGACGTCGAGCTCTTCAGCCGCCCCGCGTTCACCTGGGCGATTGCGGCCACTGTCCTGGCGATCTTCGCCTTGGCCGGCCTGCTGTACTTCTTCTCCCAGTACCTCCAGCTCGTTCGAGGCTACTCCACGCTCCGAGCGGGCCTGACCGAGGTGCCCGCATCACTGGCCTCCATCGTCGTTGTCGCGGTCGTGGCCGCGATGGTGCGCCGACTCGGCAACGGTCGGGCGCTGGGAAGCGGCCTGCTCATAGCCGCGGTGGGGCTGGTTGTGGTCGCTCTGGGGGAGTCCTACGGCGGAATCGTGGTGATCTGCGTCGGCCTGCTCATCATCGGCGCAGGCATCGGCCTGGCCTTCACGGTCTCCACCGGAGCTGTCCTGGGCGCGGTGCCCGCGGACCGGTCCGGAGCGGCCTCGGCCATCTCCGAGACCGGCCTCGAGCTGGGCGTCGCGCTGGGGATCGCGGTGCTCGGCACGATCCAGGACGTCGGCTACCGGCTGCTGCTCGGGCCCGCCCCCTCCAGTCTTCCGCAGCGAGTGGCCGAGGCCGCCGAGCAGTCCCTGGCCACCCTGGCGGGCGCCATCGACCCGAGCGACCCCGGGCAGGCCGAGCTGATGGTCCAAGCCCGAGAGGCGTTCACCCGGGCCATGCAGGCCACGGCCGTCATTGCCGCCGTCATCCTCCTGGGCGCGGGCATCATGGCCGCACGCCGTGTTCCAGCCACGAGTGAGATGAGTGAGGAGACCGCATGAGAACCTCGAAACGGGACCGCATCATCACCGGGGCGCTCGAGCTTGCCCACCGTGACGGCTTCGATACGCTCACCTTCGATGCCCTGGCCGAGCACGTTGGACTGACCCGAGGCGGAGTGATTTACCACTTCCGCACCAAGACCGATCTCCTGGAGGGCATCGCCGCGGCCTTCCTGGAACGATGGCGGGCCGCGGCGCTGGAAGCACTGGGCAAGCCGCCGGAGGAGGCGAGCCGGACCGAGCGCATCGAAGCACTGGCCCGCTCAGTACTCGACGGTGACATCCTTCCCGGAGAGATCAGCTTCATGGTCTCGGCCACTCCGGAGGCGGAGATGCTCGAGGAGGCCTGGAACACGCTGCGCCGGGAGTGGGTGGGGGAGATCCGTGAGCTCACTGCCATGCAGCGAGTGGCGCTGCTGGCCGTGGATGGATGGTGGGCCAACCGCGCTTTCGACACTGACGGGCTGGGCCCCGATGAGCCCGCCATCGCTGACCTCATCGTGTCCCTGGCTCGCGGTGAGGCCGGCGATGGCGGACGGCAGTGACAGGCTGCCCTAGAAGCGGGGAATGTTACGCATGTTCGATGTCGCCATGCTCACGGCCTCACCCGCACCTCGATTAAGGACGATCTTGCTCATTGCTGTGGCGAAGCCGATCAGCTGCTCACCCGTGATCTCCGGAGGAAGCGACAGAGCGTTGGGGTCGGTGATGACCTCGACCAGTGCTGGGCCATTGAAGTCGAAGGCCTTCTGAAAAGCTCTGCGCAAGTCTCGTGGATCGTCAACGCGTTCGGCATGGAAACCGATCGACTGTGCTACTCCGGCGTAGTTGACGTCGTGGACATCAGTGCCGAAGTCGGGCAGACCATTGACCAGCATCTCGAGCTTCACCATACCCAGGGTCGAATTGTTGAAGACCACGACCTTGATCGGCAGGTTGTGCATACGGGCGGTCACGAGTTCTCCCATGAGCATGGACAGGCCGCCGTCGCCGGACACGGAGATCACCTGGCGATGGGGGTGGGAGACCTGCGCGCCGATGGCATGGGGGAGGGCGTTTGCCATGGATCCGTGCAGGAAGGATCCGATGAGGCGGCGCGTCCCCAGAGGGTCGATGTAGCGTGCGGTCCACACGTTGCACATTCCGGTGTCCGCAGTGAAGATCGCGTCCTTGGCGGCGACCTCGTTGAGCATGTGGGCGGCATACTCGGGATGAATGGGTTTGATCCTGTCCGCCTTGCGCGTATAGGCGCCAATGGGCGCCTTCATGATCTTGGCATGCTTCTTGAGCTGAGCCTTGAGAAAAGCGTCGGAGCGGCGCTTTTTAATATGCGGAATGAGCGCCTCGATGAACGGGATGACGTCTGAGTGAATCGGGTGAGAGACGTCGGTGCGTCGCCCCAGCTTCTCAGCGTGATTGTCCACCTGGACCGTCACGGTGTCCGGTAGGAACTGATCGTAAGGGAAGTCGGTTCCCAGTAGGAGCAGTACGTCGGCGTCCTTCATGCCCTCGGCGGCGGCCCCGTATCCCAGGAGGCCCGTCATACCGACGTCGTAGGGATTGTCATACTGGATGAAGTCCTTGCCGCGCAACGAGTGACCGATCGGTGCTTTGAGCAGGTCGGCCAGTGCGATGACTTCGTCGTGAGCGCCCTTCACACCGGCGCCGGCGAAGATCGCCACCTTCCGAGATTTGTTGAGTAAGGCGGACACCTCGGCCACGTCAGCAGGGTTGGGCGACAGGGTGGCCGGTCTGGCCTTGGAATACTCGGGAATGGCGGCAGTGGCCTTCTCGTCGGAGACATCTCCCGGCAATGAGATCACGCTCACGCCGCTCAGGCTGACAGCGTGGCGGATTGCGGCGTTGACGACACGAGGGGCCTGCTTGGGGGTGGAGATGAGCTCTGAGTAGACCGAGCACTCGTTGAACAGACGATCCGGGTGGGTCTCCTGAAAGTAGGACTGGCCAATCTGAACGCTGGGGATGTGCGAGGCGATCGCCAGCACCGGGGCACCCGAGCGCTGTGCGTCGTACAGGCCGTTAATCAGGTGAAGGTTGCCCGGACCGCAGGAGCCGGCGCACACGGAGAGCTCGCCGGTCAGTTGCGCTTCAGCAGCAGCAGCGAAGGCAGCGGCCTCCTCATGGCGTACATGGACCCAGTCGATCCCACCCTTGGCGGAACCGCCAGTCTTACGGACGGCGTCGACGATCGGATTGAGGGAGTCCCCTACGATGCCGTATATCCTGTGGACACCGGCATCGACGAGCTGGGCCACGAGCTGTTCTGCGACATTCATGCGTCTCTCCCTGGAGATCCTGGATTCGAGTGACCCCATCAGGCTACGCCCGGTGCGACCATAGTCCTAGAATTAATGGCCTGTTGTGAACGAGAAGACCATCAGCGCATGGCACGATGGGCCCATGAGCGAGACCACCGACGGCACCGACCTCCCGGAGTCGAACGTCTTCGCCAAGCCATGGCCGCTCGACCTTGGCCTACCCGGCTTCACGGCCGTGGACCACGCCGATATCGAACCGGCCATCCGCGCCGGGATGGCTGCCGAGCGCCAGGAGTGGGAGGCGATCGCCACCAACGAGGACGCACCCACGATCGCCAACACCGTCGACGCGTTGGAGCGATCCGGTGAGCTGCTGGAGCGGGCGCTGACGGTGCTGGACGCCCTGACCTCCGCCACTGACTGCCCGGATCTCGACGAGCTCGAGGAGGCCCTGGCCCCTGAATTGGCGGCCCACTCCGACGCCTACCACCTCGACTCCCGTCTCTACCGACGTTTCAAGGTTCTCGACGAGCTCGTGGCCCAAGCCCCTGAGGGGCAGTGCGCGCGCGACGCCGACGGCACCGTCATCGATGCTGAGACCTCCCGCCTCATCCGGCTGACCGTCGAGGAGTTCGAACGCAACGGCGTCGACCTGGACGAAGCGGATACGCAGGTGCTCAAGGAGATCAACGCCCGCGTCAACGCGCTCAAGATGCGCTTCTCCGTCCTGGTCACCGAGGCCATGCACGCCGCGGGGGTCACGAATGTCACGGTGCCGCCGGCACTGGCCACTACTCGGCCCCACGGCGCCAGGCTCACCCTGCTGGAGACGTCCATGAGTCGAGGGCTGGGGGAGCAGGGCGCCTTCGGCGACACCCGTGGCATCGTTCTGGAGCTCGCCCGGCTGCGCGCCGAACGGGCCGTCCTCCTGGGCTTCCCGCATCACGCCGCCCTCGTGGCCGCGGAGTCGGCCGCCCGCACCACCGAGGCGGTCTCAGAGCTGCTCGGCCGGCTCACTGCGCCGGCCATGGACAACGCCCGCGCAGACGCTCAGGTCTACGCCGCCCGCATGGACCTGGACCCGCAGACCCAGGCCGGTGAGACCTTCGGGCCCGCCGACTTTCCCCTCTACGAGGCCGCTGAGCGCAAGGAGCGCTTCGGCGTCGACGACGAGGTCCTGGCCCCCTACCTGGAGCTGTGGAGCGTGGTCACCAAAGGCGTCTTCTACGCCGCCAACCGCCTCTACGGCATCACCTTCCACGAGCGCGAGGACCTGGCCGAGCACATGTACGCCCCGGGCGTGAAGGTCTGGGAGGTGCGCGACGGCGAGGACGCCCAGGCGCCGGTCCTGGGCCTGTTCGTCGGCGACTACTACGCCCGGGCGGGCAAGTCCGGCGGCGCCTGGATGGACAGTCTCGTCACCGGCTCAACGCTCACCGGCCGCAAGCCGGTCGTCATCAACTGCTGCAACATCGAGCAGCCCACTTCCGGCCCGGTCCTGCTGACGTGGGACGAGGTCGTCACGTGCTTCCACGAGTTCGGGCACGCTCTGCACGCCCTGTTCTCCCAGGCCCGCTACCCTTCGGCCTCCGGAACGGTCGTGCCCCGCGACGTCGTCGAGTTCCCCAGCCAGCTCAACGAGAAGTGGGCGCTTCACCCCGAGGTGCTGGCCTCCTACGCGCGCCACGTGGACACCGGGGAGCCCATGCCCTCCGAGCTCGCCGAGCAGCTGCGCGGCCAGGGCACCTTCGGTCAGGGCTACGCCACCACCGAGTACCTGGGAGCGGCCCTGCTCGACCAGGCCTGGCACACTCTGGCCCCCGACGAGGTCCCCGGGGACGTTGCCGAGGTGGAGGACTTCGAGCACCGGGCCCTGGCCCAGGCCGGAGTCGATGACGCGCTCGTGCCTCCCCGCTACCGCACCACCTACTTCTCCCACGTCTTCGCCGGCGGCTACAGCGCCGCCTACTACGCCTACATCTGGAGCGAGGTCATGGACGCCGATGCCATCGAGTGGTTCACCACCGACGGCGCGATCGACGGCGACCTCGGCCTGAATCGTCGGGCCGGAGAGATCTTCCGTCGCGAGTTCCTCTCCCGCGGCGACTGTCGAGACCCTCTGATCTCCTATCGGGCCTTCACCGGGCGCGAACCCGGCATCCTGCCTCTTCTTCAGCGTCGCGGACTGGCCTGATGGGCGCAGTTCGCTTCTTCACCCTCTCATCACCGGAAGGAACATAATATGGCTCGCGTCACCATCGTCGGCGGTGGATACGGTGGCATCACTGCCGCCAAGGCCCTCGACGACGTCGCCGAGGTCACCCTCGTGGAGCAGAAGGACACCTTCGTCAGCCACGCCGCGGCGCTGCGCGCGGCGGTCGACCGTGACTGGGCGGAGAAGATCTTCCTGCCCTACGACAAGCTCCTGGCCAACGGGCGCGTCGTCCACGGAACGGCGCTGGCCGTGCGAGGCACCACCGTCGAGGTCTCCGGACACGGGCAGATCGAGGCCGACTACCTCGTGCTGGCCACCGGGACCGCCTACCCCTTCCCCGCCAAGCACATGGAGTCCTCCTCCGTCATCGCCAAGGCCCGTATCGAGCGCGTTCACACCAACCTCGAGCACTCCTCGCGAGTACTCATCGTGGGCGCCGGCGCCGTCGGCATCGAGCTGGCCGGTGAGATCACCTCGGCCTTCCCGCAGGTCAAGGTGACCATGCTGGAGGCTGCCGACAGGATCCTGCCCGCCGGCGACTACAAGCCGGAGATCCGTGAGGCCATCGCCGACCAGCTCGCCCAGCGTGGAGTGGAGATCCTCACCGGTGACTCCCTCAGCTTCCTGCCCCCAGTCGACGTCGGCGTGCTCTCCCCCTTCCGGGTCACCACCCAGGGCGGGCGCCAGCTCGAGGCCGACATGTGGTTCCGCGCCTACGGCTCGGCGGCCGCCACCGGATTCCTCAGCGAGGACTATGACGAGGTGCGCCACTACGACGGTACGATCCGCGTCGACGAGTACCTGCGCGTGGTGGACCACCCCGGTGTCTGGGCCATCGGAGACATTACCGACGTGCGCGAGTCCAAGCGCGCCGACGCCGCCCGTGCCCATGCCCGAGTGGTCGCCAGCAACATCGCCGACATCATCGCGGGCCGCGAGCCCTCCGCGACCTACACGCCCGGAACCGAGCGGATCATCCTGCCCCTGGGGCCCGACGGTGGCGCCTCCCAGATCCTGCGCGACGGTGTGCGCGTGATCGTCGGCCCCGAGGAGACCAGCAGGATCAAGGGAGAGGACCTCTTCCTGGGCTTCATCCGTCAGGAGCTGGGAGTCGAGCAGGAGGCCTGATCGGGTACGACGCGGCCGGGCAACGCGGTCCGCCTGTGCGCTGCGCGGGGGATAGCCGGTAGTGTGTCCCACATGACGAACGATCCGCGGTCCGCGCTCAACCGACTCATTGCCGCCTTCGAGGCGCACCTGGATGCTGCCGCGACCGGTGACGAGCTCTCCCCGGCCGTGGTCGCGGCCGAGAACGCCCTCCAGGACGCCTTCTTCACCTACGACGACTCGCTGTTCACCGCATACGGCATCGAGCTCCCCTTCGAAGCCTTCGACTCCGATGGCGACGATGAGGACGACGATGGCGATGATGAGGACTACGACGACGGCGAGTACGACGAGGATGACGACGACTACGACGACAGCGATGACGACGATGAGGATGAGGACTACGACGACGAGGACTGACTGAGGTCCCTGACTGGACGGACGACGTTCCTCAGCCCATCTCTTGGCGGTGGGGCCCACGCGAACTGCGTGGGCCCCACCGCTTTGTCCTAGGTATGATACGGTTAAATACCGTAGGTAAGCCTTCCCTCAGTAGTTGTGTGTCTGCGAACCATGCTCGGTTGTCGCCCACGAAGATAGGAATCCTGATGCCCATGTCTCCGTCCCGCCGTCAGCTGCTCTCCACGACCGCGGCCACAGCCGTTCTGCTGGCTCTGTCCGCCTGTGGTTCGAAGTCGTCGAGCTCGTCAGGCACCGGCGGCGCCTCTGCCGGATCGAGCGCAGAGGCGGTGACGTACCCGCTCACCGTGAAGCATGCCCAAGGGGAGACCACGATCAAGGCGGCGCCCAAGCGCGTCGTCGTTCTCGACTACGGTGTCCTGGACTCCATGGCCGCACTGGGCCTGGCCGACGTCGTCGTCGGCATCCCCAAGACCGGCGGCAACCTGCCCAAGTCCCTGTCCCAGTTCCAGGACGCGAAGTACAAGGATATGGGCGGCCTCAAGGAGCCCAAGCAGGAGGCCATCGCCGAGGTAGGTCCGGACCTGGTGATCGTGGCGAACCGGACCGCCAAGTCCTATCAGGACTTCTCAAGCAAGTTCACCACCATCGACATGACTGTCAAGCCGCAGGGTGCCAGTGCGACGGCGGCCGTGAGCCCCACTCAGGGTGGTCAGGGCGGCAACGGAGACAAGGGCAAGAAGAACGAGCCCTCAGCATCGATGACGGAGATCCTCACCAGCCACTCCACGATCCTCGGCTCGATCTTCGGCAAGAAGAGCGCGGCGCAGGCCAAGGTCAAGGAGTTCACCGATGCTGCCGCTCAGGTGGCCACAGTGGCCAAGAACGCGGGCAAGGGCCTGTGTCTTCTCACCACCGGCGGCAAAGTGAGTGCCTTCGGCAAGGGGTCGCGCTTCGACGTCCTCTTCGATGAGTTCGGTGTCACCCCTGCTGTTGAGAACATCGAGGAAGCGACCCACGGCGAGGCCGTCTCCTTCGAGTTCATCGGGCAGGCCAACCCCGACGTCCTCTTCGTCCTGGACCGCGACGCCACCATCGGGCAGGAGGGCTCCTCGGCCAAGGAGATTCTCGACAACGAGCTGGTCACCGCCACCAATGCCTGGAAGAACAACAAGGTCTACTACCTTGACGGCCCTGACTGGTACCTCCTGGGCGCCGGTTTCGGAGTCAGTCTGCGCATGGCCAAGGAGATCAAGGGCGATTTGTCCGCATGAGCCCCAGGAACCCCGTTGCCGCCTGGGGGCACAGGCTGCGACGGCCGGGCCTGTCGCTCCTGATCGGTGGCCTTCTGCTTCTGCTCGTCCTGGGACTGGCGTCGGTGTGTATCGGAGTGGCGGACTTCGACCCGGTGGATCTGGTTCGCTCCGGTTCGCAGGGCCGCTCCCTACGTCTCTTCCTGGTCTCCAGAGTGCCGCGCACCCTGGCAGCCGTCCTCGCCGGTTCGGGCATCGCCGTGGCGGGAGCCGTCATGCAGATGAGCGTGCGCAACCGGTTCGTGTCCCCGACGACGGCTGGCACGACTCAATTCGCCGTCGTCGGGCTGCTCCTTGTGGCACTCTTCGCGCCGAGCGCCAGCGTTGTGGCGAAGATGATGGTGGCCTCGGCATGCGCTGTAGCGGGATCGGCCGTCTTCCTGTGGCTCCTGCGACTGCTGCCCCACCGGCGCACGTCCGACGACGTCACGGTCCCCCTGATCGGCCTCATGCTCGGTGGCGTGGTCGGAGCGGGTACCACCTTCGTGGCCTGGCGCTACGACCTGCTGCAGTCACTGGGGGCCTGGACGGCCGGCGACCTCTCCAGGGTGCTGGCCGGCCGCTACGAGCTGCTCTGGCTGGTGGCGCTCATCGTCCTGCTGCTCTATCTCGCCGCTGACCGCCTCACGGTGGCCAGTCTTGGGGCGGAGACGGCCACCGGACTCGGGCTGAGCTATCACCGCACCATCAACCTCACGATCATGGCTGCGGCCGTCATGACGGCGGTCAGCGTCGTCGTGGTCGGGAGCCTGCCCTTCCTCGGGCTCGTAGTACCCAACATCGTCTCCCGGCTCATGGGGGACAATCTGCGCCAGAGTCTCCCGGTCATTGCCGTAGGCGGTGCCGTTCTGACGCTGGGGTGCGACGTTCTCGGACGCGTGGTCCGCTACCCCTACGAGGTTCCACTGTCCGTCATCATGGGTGTCGTCGGCGCCGGCGTCTTCACCGTGCTCATCCTGCGAGGAGTGGAACGTGGCTGACGCACTGTCCAGACGTCGTCGCCGGGAGAACCGGCGTTCCGTCCTCCGCCTGGTGGTCGTCCTGATCCTGGTGCTGGTGGCCAGCGGCGTCTTCCTGATCATCAACGCCTTCGACCCGCTTCTGGTCCTGCCCTACCGGCTGCCCTCCCTCGGGGCGATGCTGTGTGTGGGATGGGCCAGCGGCGTGTCCACCGTCATGTTCCAGACGGTCACCGGCAACCGGATCCTCACGCCCTCCGTGCTCGGTCTGGATGCGCTCTACGCCCTGCTGCAGGTGGTTCTTCTTCTCGTACTGGGGGCGGCGGGACTCTCCTCGCTGCCGGACCTGGGGGCTTTCGTCCTGACACTTCTGGTGATGATCGGTGTGTCCGTGGCACTCATGGGGGCCGTGCTCGGTGCCAGGCGCTCGGTGACCACGTTGGTGCTGCTGGGCATCGTGCTGGGAACCTTCCTGCGCTCAGGGACCACCTTCATCCAGCGGCTCCTGGATCCCAACGAGTTCCTCATCCTTCAGGACCGGCTCTTCGCCTCCTTCGGCTCGATCAACCCGGATCTGCTGGTGCTCTCGCTGGTCCTGACCGCCGCTGTGTCGGTTCTGGCGATCCGGGACCTGCGGGCGCTCGATGTCGTGGCTCTCGGGCCCGATATCGCCACCGCACTCGGAGTCGATCACCGTCGGATCAGCCGGCGCGTGATGGTCATGGTGGCCGTTCTGGTATCCGTGTCCACGGCCCTGGTCGGGCCGATCATGTTCCTGGGGCTCCTCGTCGCCCACCTGGCCTACTGGGCCGCCGGTACCAACCGCCATGTGGTCACCGTGCCCATGGCGGCACTTGTCGCCATGCTCGTCCTCGTGACCGGACAGACAGTGCTGGCCCATGTCCTGGACGCCGACAACGTCCTGTCCGTCATCATCGAGTTCCTCGGCGGGCTCACCCTCATCGCCCTCATCATCAGCTCCAGGAGACGTTCGTGATCGCAGTTCGTAGCCTTGCCAAGTCCTACGGTGAGCGTCAGGTGCTCGCCGACGTCGACCTCGACCTGCCGGCCGGCGGGGTCATCGGGCTGGTTGGTGCCAACGGGGCCGGTAAGTCCACGCTGTTATCCGTGATGGCGAGACTTCTGGGAGCCGACGCCGGCACGGTGGAAGTCGGTGGCCTGAACGTCGCCACGGCCCCGGGACGCCAGCTCGCCACCGTTCTGTCCGTCCTCAAGCAGGACAACCATCTCGCCGTGCGACTGACTGTGCGTGACCTCGTGGGATTCGGCCGCTATCCGCACAACCGGGGACGTCCCACCGAGCACGATGAGACGATCGTCGACCAGGCCCTGGAGTGGATGGACCTGACGGAGCTGGCCGACCGCTACCTCGACGAGATGTCCGGTGGGCAGCGCCAGCGGGCCTTCGTCGCCATGGTGCTGGCCCAGGAGACTCCCTATATGCTCCTGGACGAGCCCCTCAACAACCTGGACATGGTCCACTCGGTGGCCATGATGCGTCGTCTGCGTGCTGCCGCCCACGAGCTCGAGCGCACGGTGGTGGTTGTCATGCATGACATCAATATGGCCGCCGCATGGTCGGACCGCATCGTCGCCATGCGTGAAGGCAGGGTCGTCCTTCAGGGAACCCCCGAGGAGACCATGACCCGAGAGTGTCTGAGCGAGGTCTTCGGCATGGATGTGCCGGTCCAGGAGATCGACGGCAGGCGCATCGCCCTCGTCTGGGGCTGATACTCGCCAGGGGCCGCTTCACAGCAGCGCCGGGAGCCTTAGAAGCGCTCGGGGTAGCCGAGCTGGACGGAGGTGACCTCGTCCAGGGCGTGGCGGATCTGAACCGGAAGCTCCAGGTCGTCTGCCGACAGCACACCCTGGAGCTGAGCCGGAGTGCGGGCGCCCACAATGGTTGAGGCGATCCCGGGGGCATCGCGGGCCCAGGCGAGCGCGACCTCGGCCGGCTTACGGTCCAGGCCTGAGGCAGCAGTGGCCACGGCCTCAACCACACCCCGGTGCGAGTCTCCCAGGTAGGGGGACACGTAGGAGCGCAGGTGAGGAGAGGCGGCCCGTGAGTCCGGTGGAATCGTCGCCCGGTACTTGCCGGTGAGCACGCCCCGCCCCAGGGGGGCGTAGCCCAGGATGCCGAAGCCCAGGGCCTGGGAGGCGGGCCGCAGCTCGCGCTCGATACCCCGGGAGAGCAGCGAGTGCTCCACCTCGACGGCCGCCAGCCCCGGGCCCCGGCCGCACTCGCTGAGCAGGTCATGCATGCGCACCGAAGCCCAGGCCGGGTGGTTGGCGATGCCCACGTACCGGGCGCGCCCGGAGGAGACGGCCAGGCTCAGCGCGTGGGCCGTCTCCTCCAGGGAGGTGCTGGGATCGGGCACCTGGACCAGCAGGAGGTCCAGGTGATCGGTGCCCAGGCGTGCCAGGCTGGTGTCGAGCGTGTCCAGTAGCGAGCCGCGGGAGGCGTCAGCCACCGAGGACCGCTCCCCGGTGCGCCAGGTGCGTACCCCGGCCTTGGAGACCAGGACGAGGTCCTGGCGATCCACGTGCTCGCGCAGGAGCGCACCGATCACCTCCTCGCTGACGCCCTCGCCGTAGGAGGCGGCGGTATCCACGAGCGTGCCCCCGGCATCGAGGAAGATGTCGAGCTGTTCCTTGGCCTCGAGCTCATCGGTGTCCCGGCCCCAGGTCATCGTGCCCAGGCCCACGGAGGACACACGCAGGCCGGTCCGGCCGAGTCTCCTGTGCTCCATAGGCCTAACCGTAGCGGCTCGGCCTACTTGCGCACGGTGATGGTCCAGGCCGCGTCGCCGGTGCGCTCGAACTCGGTGACGGTGTAACCGTTGTCGGCGGCCCAGGCGGGCAGCGTCTGAGTCCCCTGGGTGCAGTCAAAGCCGATGACGAGCTCGTCTCCGGTGCTGAGCTCTTCCATGGCCTCTTCCGCCTCGATGACGGGGAAGGGGCAGACCTGGCCGGTGGTCTCCAGAACGGTGCGCATGAGTCTCTCCTTGATGCATTGTGATGACGGCGCAGGGTGGGGGTGAGTGGTGTGGTTGCTGTGGTGCAGGTGCGGTCTCAGACAGTGGCGGGCACACGCGAGGCGGCGCGCGCGGCGCGACGATG
>CAJZFF010000015.1 GCA_915069725.1 uncultured Actinomyces sp. | reverse complement strand
TGCGGATCGTGCTCGGTGTCATCGTCGGCGCCCTGGTCCTGGCCACCGTCGTCGGGCTGTTCGTGCTCTGGCCCGGCAAGAGCTCACTGATCGGCTCGCGCTCCTTCACCGCTGAGGGCGGCTCGGTGGGCAAGGCCACCATCACCTCCACGGACCTGTCGGGCTGTCAGAGCTCGGTGAGCGCCCTGACGGAGGTCAACGGCGTCAAGCCGGAGGAGTTCGCCAAGGGCCACGTGTGCGCCCGCATCACCGAGGGGGAGGGCAAGGGCCTGGTCATGCCGGTCCAGCTGGTGGGTGAGCCCCGCAAGCTCGCCCACGCCGGTGACCGGCTCGTCGTCCTCTACTCGCCTCAGGCCATCCTGTCCGGCTCCCCCTACTCCTTCATCGACTACCAGCGCCAGCTCCCGGTCGGCGCCCTGGCGGTCGTCTACCTGGTGCTCGTCGTCGCCGTGGCCGGGCGCAAGGGCGTCCTGAGCGTCCTGGGCCTGCTGGTGGCCACCGGCGTGCTCGCCTTCTTCATGATCCCGGCGCTCCTGGCCGGCTCCCACCCGCTGGCGGTGACCCTGGTCGGATCGATGGCGATGATGCTGGCAGCCGTCTACGTGGCCCACGGAGTGTCCATCCGCACCACGACCGCCCTGCTGGGAACGGTGGCCGGCATCGTGCTGACCGTGCTGCTCGCCCTGTGGGGGACCGACGCCGCTCACTTGACCGGCGACGTCGACGAGACCGCCCGCCTGCTGGCCTCGCGCACGCACATCGATCTGCAGACACTGCTGACCTGCGGCATGGTCATTGCCGGGCTCGGCGTCCTCAACGACGTCACCATCACCCAGGCCTCCTCGGTGTGGGAGCTGCACGCCGCCAACCCGCTGCTGTCGCGCACGCGCCTGTTCACCGGTGGGATGAGGATCGGCCGGGACCACATCGCCTCAACCGTCTACACCCTGGCCTTCGCCTACGCCGGCACGGCGCTGCCGCTCATCCTGGCCGCCTCCCTCATGGACCGGGCCGTGCTGGACACCATGCTCTCGGGCGAGATCGCCGAGGAGATCGTGCGCACCCTCATCTCCTCCATCGGCCTGGTCCTGGCGATCCCCGCGACCACGGCGATCGCAGCGGCCCTGTGTCGCGTCACCCCGGTCCTCGACGAGTAGACGCCCAGCTGATGACCGGCCTCAAGGAGCCGGCGGGGCCGCTGTCTCAGCCGCCGGAGACATCCGACTCGGCCTGGCTGAGCATCTCGCGGTGGGCCGCATCCAGGGTGGGGGAGTCCAGCCAGCCATCGGGCAGGCGAGGGGCCTTGGGGCTGCCGGCTCGGCCTCTGGGACCCTCGACGATGTCGCCGGGGTAGTCCACGACCTCGGGCAGGCGCGAGCGCATCCGCGCCAGGCCGGCGTCGAGCTCGTCCAGGCTCCGGATCCCCATGAGGTCGGCGCGCGCCGCGCCGCCGACCGGGTAGCCCTTGAGGTACCAGCCCACGTGCTTGCGCAGGTCGCGCACCCCCCGGTCCTCACCCATCTCCTCGGCCAGCATCCGCCCATGGCGACGGATGACCTCGATGACGGCGTCCAGGTCCGGGCGGGTGCGCGCAGGCGAGCCGTGCATGGCCGCCACGATGTCGGCGAACAGCCAGGGCCGCCCCTGACAGCCACGGCCCACGACGACGCCGTCGCAGCCGGTGGCCTCCATCATGCGCACCGCGTCGTCGCCCAGCCAGATGTCCCCGTTGCCGAGCACCGGCAGGTCGGTGGCCTCCTTGAGCCGGGCGATCTCCTCCCAGCGGGCCTGGCCCGAGTAGTGCTGGCGCGCGCTGCGGGCATGCAGGGCCACGGCCGCGATCCCGGCGTTCTCGGCGGCCCGGGCGGCGTCGAGGAACGTCTCATGCTCCTCATCGATGCCCAGGCGCATCTTCATGGTCACCGGCACCTGACGAGCCCGCCCGACGGCGCGGGCAGCGGCCTCACTGGCACGCACCGCCTCGGTGAGGATCGCCGCCAGCAGGTCGCGCTTCCAGGGCAGCGCCGCCCCGCCGCCCTTGCGCGTCACCTTGGGCACCGGGCAGCCGAAGTTCAAGTCGATGTGGTCGGCCAGATCCTCCTCCACCAGGATCCGCACCGCGGCCCCCACCGTGGCCGGATCGACCCCGTAGAGCTGGATGGAACGCACCCTCTCGGCCGGGTCGGTGCGCACCATCGCCAGGGTGCGCTCGTTGCGCTCCACCAGGGCGCGGGTGGTGACCATCTCCGTGACGTACAGGCCCGCCGGGGCCAGCAGGCCGCCGTCGAGCGTGGGCAGCGGACCGGAACAGGAGGGCCTCAGCGACTCCGGAAGGGCGGCCTCGGCCATCTCCCGGCACAGGCGGCGGAAGGAGGCGTTGGTGACTCCGGCCATGGGGGCGAGCTCGACGGGGGTGGGCACCACCAGCGGCCCGATGCGCAGCAGTGCGGGCGCGCGGCCCGATGCGCAGACGTCGGGCAGGCGGGGGGAGGTCTCACTCATCGTCACCCCGACATGCTGACACACTGCGGGTGCCAAGCCCGTGACCGGCCCCGCCCTGCGACCCGGAACAGACACAGGTATAGACCACTTGTGAAGGAAGTAACAGGGACGGATCGGTATCAGCGTATGACGAACGACTGATGGCGAGTGCTGATGCGCGTTACCTTGTGTGCTTGTGCTGATGAACGAAGAGACCGAGCCGTCGATATCACGTTCCGTCGTCGTGACCGGAGCCTCCCGGGGGATCGGGGAGGCGGTTACGAAGGCGTTCCTGGCACAGGGCGACCGGGTGGCGGGTATCTCCCGCTCCGGTGAGGCCCCCGACGGCGCCCTGGCCCTGGCCGCCGACGTCACCGACCCCGACGCACTTGCCCAGGCGCTCAGCGCCGCCACCGAGGCGCACGGCCCCATCGAGGTCCTGGTGGCCTCGGCCGGCATCAACCGGGAGTCCCTGGCCGCCCGCACCTCCTCCCAGATGTGGGACGAGGTCATCTCCGCCGACCTGACCGGCACCTTCAACACCGTGCGCGCCGTGACACCGGCCATGATGCGGGCCCGCAAGGGACGCATCGTCCTGGTCTCCTCGGCCATCGCCGCGCGCGGAGGCGTGGGCCTGTCGGCCTATGGCGCCGCCAAGGGCGGTGTGGAGGGGCTGACCCGCTCCCTGGCCCGCGAGCTCGCACCGCGCGGCATCACCGTCAACGCCGTGGCCCCCGGATTCGTCACCACGGCGATGACCGCCTCCCTGCCCGACCACATCCGCACCGCCTACCTCGAGCAGATCCCCTTAGGGCGCTTCGCCGACGTCGCCGACATCGCCGGCCCGGTCCTCTTCCTGGCCTCACCCGCGGCCGCCTACGTCACTGGCGCGATCCTCGGCGTCGATGGCGGCCTGGGTATGGGGCGCTAGGCGCGCGGCGGGGCGCGAGACGTCGTCGGAGCCGTATCCGGGCAGCGCCGTGGTGCCGTAGGGTAGAGACGTGACAACGGATCCCATGCGCCGGCTCGTGCTCGTCCGACACTCCAAGGCCTCTCACGACGCCGTCACCGACCTGGAACGTCCTCTGACCCCCAAGGGCACGGCCCTGGCCGGCCTGCTGGCCAAGGAGCTGCGCAAGCGCCTGGAGACCACCGACCTGCTCCTGGTCTCCCCGGCGGCCCGGGCCCGCGAGACCGCCCGCCCCATCCGCGACCGCCTCGAGCCCACTGACACCCTCGTGCGCGAGGAGATCTATAACCTGGGCCCCAACGGCATCCTCGGGGTTCTGGCCGAGGAGGGCGCAGACGCCAGGACGGTCGTCGTCGTCGGACACGAGCCCACGATCTCCGTGCTCGCCCACATCCTCCACGACACCGACGACGACCTGGCCTCCCAGATCTCCTTCGGGGTGCCCACGGCCACCGCCGTCATCATCGACGTCCCCGGCACCTGGGCGGACCTGGAGCCCAAGAGCGCCCGCATCCGGGAGATCTTCACCGCCCGCAAGCGCGACTGAGGCCGGACCTCCCCGAAACCGCAGCCGGTCAGCCCCCGATCAGCTGCAGGACGGCGCGCAGGTCACGCACGTGGATGGCCGCGTCGGCCTGCTCAACGACCACCGGCTTGGCGCAGAACGCCACCCCCAGCCCCGCGGCCTCCAGCATCCCCAGGTCGTTGGCCCCGTCCCCGACCGCGATGGTGCGCTCCATGGGCACACCGTCCTGCTGGGCCCAGGTGAGCAGGCAGCGGACCTTCTCCTGACGGTCCACGATCCGCCCCAGCACCCGACCGGTGAGACGGCCCTCGACCACCTCCAGGCGGTTGGCCGCCACATGGTCGATGCCCAGCCGCTCTGCCAGCGGCACCGCGACCTCCTCGAAACCGCCTGAGACGACACCCACCCGGCAGCCGCGTGCGTGCAGCGCCTCAATGAGCTCGGCCGCCCCCTGAGTGGGGCGCACCTCGGCCAGGACCTCCGCGAAGACCCCCTGGGGGACACCGGCCAGCGTCGCCACCCGCTCGCGCAGGGAGGCCGCGAAGTCCAGCTCCCCACGCATCGCCCGGGCCGTGACCTCGGCGACCAGCTCACGGGTCCCGGCGCGCTCCGCAATGAGCTCGATGACCTCCTGCTCGATGAGGGTGGAGTCCACGTCCATGACCAACAGGCCCGGGCCCTCAGTCACTAAAGGGCCCTCGCTCAGAGCCCCGCTGAGTCCTGCGGAGTCGCCGGCACGGTGTCGAGAGGTCTCACTCATGGCTCCATGCTAGTGGGCGAGCCGGCAGGCGAAGACGGCGCGCCGCCGCCCAGAGGCTCGGGCGACGGCGCGCACTGCGAAGGCGGTGGGCCTGCGGTCAGCGGGTGACGATCTGCCCCTTGGCCACCACCGTGATGCCGGACTCGGTCACGGTGAAGCCCCGCTCGCGGTCGTGCTCGGGGTCGATCCCCACCATGGCACCCTCCTCGACCTTGACGTACTTGTCCAGGATCGCGCGGTTGACCACGGTGTTGCGGCCCACCTCGGCCCCGTCCATGATGACGGACTCGCGCACCGAGGACCAGGAGTTGACGCGCACACCGGGGGACAGGACCGAGGAGATCACCTCACCGCCGGAGACGATGACGCCCGGCGAGACGATCGAGTCGACCGCGTGCCCCAGGCGCTCGTGGTGGCCGTAGACGAACTTGGCCGGAGGCATCGCGGCCTGGTAGCCGGCGAACAGCGGCCAGCGGTCGTTGTACAGGTTGAACACGGGGGTCACCGAGATGAGGTCCTGGTGCGCCTCGAAGAAGGCGTCCACGGTACCCACGTCGCGCCAGTAGTCGCGGTCGCGCTCGGAGGAGCCCGGCACGTCGTTGTCCTTGAAGTCGTAGACGCCGGCCGCCCCCTGGTTGACGAACCAGGGCACGATGCTGCCGCCCATGTCGTGCTTGGAGGTCTCATCGGCGGCGTCGACCGTCACGGCCTCCAGGAGCGCGTTGGCGTCCATGATGTAGTTGCCCATCGAGGCCAGGACCTCGTCGGGGGAGTCCGGCAGACCGGGGGTCTCCTTGGGCTTCTCCACGAAGGCCTTGATCCTGCCTGGGTCGGACGGGTCGGTCTCGATGACGCCGAACTGGTCCGCCAGGGACCGGGGCTGACGGATGCCCGCGACGGTGCAGGGCAGCCCGGAGGCGATGTGGTGGTCCAGCATCTGGGAGAAGTCCATGCGGTAGATGTTGTCCGCACCGGTGATGACCACGTAGTCGGGCCGCTCGTCGTCGAGCAGGTTGAGGGACTGGTAGATCGCGTCGGCGCTCCCCAGGAACCAGTGCTTGCCCACGCGCTGCTGGGCCGGCACCGGGGCGATGTAGTTGCCCAGCATGTCGGACATGCGCCACGTCTTGGAGATGTGACGGTCCAGCGAGTGGGACTTGTACTGGGTGAGCACCACGACCTTGAGGAAGCCGGAGTTAATCATGTTGGACAGGGAGAAGTCGATGAGGCGGTAGATGCCGCCGAAGGGCACGGCGGGCTTGGCGCGATCGACGGTCAGGGGCATGAGGCGCTTGCCCTCGCCACCGGCGAGGACGATTGCGAGAACACGAGGTTGAGCCATGTGGCCCACCTTACGTTGCTCGAGGGGCCCGCGGGGCCAAATGGGTCACATTTCGGGTCGGTTCTCCACCGAATCGTTGCCCGAGGCGTCGTCCCGGGCGACGGAGCGCCGGGCGACTCGTCCTGCCCCGGTCCCCGACGCCTCACGTACGAGTATTCCGGCCTTCACTGCGGAGCGGATGCCACCGGCCCCTCGCAGGAGAGTCGGTGGAAACCACCGGCGCTGAACGGTCCCACCGGGCCCCGTGTGCGTATAACGTCGGGTGTGGCGCCCGCCCCACCGCAGGCGCCCGTCCTGCGCCGAGGAAGGCGCGGTCAGTCCATCCATCAGACAGAGGAGAGGCACACCCATGAGGGTCGACCTGCTGACCAAGGAGTACCCACCCTTCATCTACGGCGGCGCCGGAGTCCACGTCAACGAGCTCGCCAAGGTCCTGCGCCCCCTGGCCGACGTCCGCGTCCACGCCTTCGGCGGCCCCCGCGAGCCCGGCACCGAGGGCGCCGACGACGGCGTCACCGGCTACCCCGAGATCGCCGAGCTCGACGGCGCCAACGCCGCCCTGCGCACCTTCGGAGTCGACCTGGAGATGGCCCAGGGCACCGAGGGAACCGACCTCGTCCACTCCCACACCTGGTACGCCAACCTCGCCGGCCACCTGGCCGCCCTGCTCCACGGCGTCCCCCACGTCATCAGCGCCCACTCCCTGGAGCCCCTGCGCCCCTGGAAGGCCGAGCAGCTCGGCGGCGGCTACGCCTTGTCCTCCTGGGCGGAGAAACAGGCCTACGACGGCGCCGCCGCCGTCATCGCGGTCTCCGGGGGCATGCGCGCCGACATTCTGCGCTCCTACCCCGAGGTGGATCCCGAGCGCGTCAAGGTCGTTCACAACGGCATCGACCTGGAGGCGTGGGCACGTCCGACCGACGCCGATTTCGAGGCCCTGGCCGAGCGGGTCCGTACCCGCTACGGCATCGACACTTCCCGCCCCACGGTCGTCTTCGTCGGACGCATCACCCGTCAGAAGGGCCTGCCCCACCTGCTGCGCGCCGTTGAGAAACTGCCCGCCGACATCCAGGTCGTCCTGTGCGCCGGCGCTCCCGATACCGCGGAGATCAAGGCCGAGGTCGATTCCCTCGTGGCCGGCCTCCAGGCCAAGCGGACCGGCGTCATCCTCATCGAGGAGATGCTCCCGCGCCGCGAGCTCCAGGCCGTCCTGGGAGCCTCCGACGTCTTCGTGTGCCCGTCGGTCTACGAGCCCCTGGGCATCGTCAACCTGGAGGCCATGGCCATGGGGCTGCCCGTGGTCGGCTCCGCCACCGGCGGGATCCCGGACGTCATCGTCGACGGCGAGACCGGCCTGCTGGTACCCATCGATCAGGTCCAGGACGGCACCGGCACCCCCATCGACCCGGCCCGCTTCGAGGCCGACCTGGCCGAGCGCCTCACCACCCTGGTCACCGACACCGAGGCCGCCAAGGCCATGGGGCAGGCCGCCCGACGCCGCGTCGAGGAGCACTTCGCCTGGGAGGCCATCGCCCAGCGCACCATGGACGTCTACAACTGGGTCCTGGCCCAGGGCTGAGGGGGATCCGTTCCCGCTCGGCGACCCCACCGATACGCCACCGAGTGGCGCGCCCCCTCTACCGGGCCCACCACTCGGTGGCCGCAGCGGCACCGTGACGCGCCACCGCCAGCAGCGGGCGCAGGACGTCGGCCCGCCGCTGCGCCTGCAGAGCGGTCGTGGCCGCACCGTCGTCGTCCAGGGCCAGCTCGCACATCCCCGCCAGGCGCAAGGAGCGCTCCAACAGCTCCCGATCACGACGCTCCAGCCACGGCGGGACGAGGCGCGGATCCACCACCGCGGTGAGCAGGTCATTGAGGGTGTCGGCCATCTCCGGGCGCTCGCGGGCCAGGTCGAGTTCGATGAGCGCCTCGATGGCCTCCTCGGTGGCGGCGTGCACCTGCCTGCGGGCGTGCGCCGCATCCAGAGGGGGCAGCGGGGAGCTGAGAAGCTCAGCGTGCCAGGACACCGAGGTGCCGGAGTCCTCAGGAACCAGCAGCACCCGGCCGGCCGCCCCCTCCAGCACGACACCCTCATCGATGTCGGGCAGGAGTCCCCAGGTGCCGGTGCCGCCGGCCGGTGAGGGCAGGACCGCGCTCACCCGACTCAGCGGGCGGGCGGAGGCGAGCCACCGCTCCAGGCTGACGCGTCCTGAATCGTCGTCGGCGGCAGTCGGTGTGTCCGAGCCTCCGGTGACGACGCTGCCGATGACGTCATGGGCGCCGTCGGGGCCTTCAACGAGCGACAGGCCGCGGGAGGAGGGCGATGGCGCCCACAGGGCCAGCACGATGCTGACCGGCGGGTTGAGGGGATCCATGGGGGCCAACCATAGTGAATGGCGGCCATGCGGGTCCCGAAGGGGAGCAGTCACCATATGGGGCGCGGCTCTCGTCGCGCATCTTCCCTGTGTGAACTCACCGTCACGATAGGATCACCTCATGACCAGTGTCCTCCACCTCGACGACGTCTCACTGCACCGCGGCAGCCACCAGATCCTCAGTCACGTCAACTGGACCGTGGACGAGGGGCAGCACTGGGTGCTGCTGGGATCCAACGGCGCGGGCAAGACCACGATCGCCAGGATCGCCTCGGCCAGGCTCTTCCCCTCCTCCGGCACGGTCGACATCCTCTCCGAGCGGCTCGGGCGCGTGGACGTCTCCGAGCTCCACCCCCGTATCGGCCTGTTGTCCTCGGCCCTGGCCGCCGACGTCCAGGACGGCGAGAAGGTGCTCGGCGTGGTCCTGTCGGCCTCCTACGGGCGCATCGGGCGCTGGCGCGAGGAGTACGACGACTTCGACCTCGAGCGCGCTCACGCCCTGCTGGGCGCCCTGGGGGCTGCTCACCTGGTCGACCGGTCGTGGGGAACGCTGTCATCGGGGGAGCGCAAGCGCGTCGAGCTGGCTCGCGCTCTGATGCCGGACCCGGAGATGCTCTTCCTCGACGAGCCCGCCTCGGGGCTGGACCTGGCCGGTCGCGAACAGCTCCTAGCTGCGCTCACCGAGATCATCTCCTCGCCCGACTCGCCCTCCATGGTCCTGGTGACCCACCACCTGGAGGAGATCCCGGAGGGCTTCACCCACGCGCTCACGCTGCGTGAGGGGAAGGTCGTGGGCTCCGGCCCGCTTCAGGAGGTCCTCACCGCGGACACGATCAGCACGACCTTCGGTATGCCGCTGGAGGTCACCTACGACCGAGGTCGCTACGCGGCCAGGGGGCTCCCGGCCGGCCACGGCAGGCGCGTCGCCGAGGCCAGGGGCTGACCACCGGTTCCGGGAGGGAAGGCCGCTTTGGGCCGCATCGATCCCTGATCGTCCCTGCCCGGTACCCGACCACACACTCACCGACCGCGTTCATCAGGAGGTTCGCATGGAATGGCTGTTCTGGGTCGCAGGGGCGCTGCTCCTCGTCGTCATTGAGACGATGACGGCGGATCTCACCTTCCTCATGATCGCCGGCGGTGCACTGGGAGGAGGGCTGACATCCTTCCTCGGCGGGCCCGTGTGGGCGCAGGTCGTGGTCTTCGCCTGCGTCTCCACCCTGCTCCTCTTCGCGGTGCGTCCCTGGGCCAAGCGTCGCCTGGCGGCCGCCACCCCGCAGATGAAGACCAACGTCGACGCCCTCATCGGTCGGTCTGCCGTCACCATTACTCCTGTCGACAGTGAAGGCGGGCGGGTGCGCCTGGGCGGTGAGGAGTGGAGCGCCCGTCTGGCTCCCACCGTCCAGGGAGGCGTCACCCGTCTGGAGGCCGGGGTGAGTGTGACCGTGGCCCAGATCGACGGGGCCGTGGCCGTGGTCGCCCCGGTGACGACCTCCACCGCCGCTCCCGCGTCCTGACGCTGCCTGCGCCTGCCCCAACCGTTCTGACCACCCGTTCAACCCTGCAGGAGGAACCTCGTGCCCTTCGTCTCCATCATCTTGCTTCTCGTGGCCGTCCTGGTCATCGTCGCCATCTTCCGGGCGGTGCGGATCGTCAAGCAGAGCACTGCGATCATCGTTGAGCGCCTGGGGCGCTTCCAGGCGGCCTACGGCGCTGGAATGCACTTCCTGGTGCCCTTCATCGACCGGGTACGCAACATCATGGACCTGCGCGAGCAGGTCGTCTCCTTCCCGCCCCAGCCGGTCATCACCTCCGACAACCTCGTCGTGAGCATCGACTCGGTGGTCTACTACCAGATCACCGACCCCATGCGCGCCACCTACGAGATCTCCAACTACCTGCAGGCCATTGAGCAGCTGACGGTCACCACGCTGCGTAACGTCGTCGGCTCCATGGACCTGGAGCAGACGCTGACCAGCCGCGACCAGATCAACGGCCAGCTGCGCGGCGTCCTGGACCAGGCCACCGGCCGTTGGGGAATCCGCGTCAACAGCGTGGAGCTGAAGTCCATCGACCCGCCGGCCTCCATCCAGGGCTCCATGGAGCAGCAGATGCGCGCCGAGCGTGACCGCCGCGCCGCGATCCTGACCGCCGAGGGTGTCAAGCAGTCCCAGATCCTCACGGCCGAGGGTGACAAGCAGTCCGCGATCCTGCGCGCCGAGGGCCAGGCTCAGTCCGCGATCCTCAAGGCGCAGGGCGAGTCCCGTGCGATCCTTCAGGTCTTCGACGCCATTCACCGCGGCAACGCCGATCCCAAACTGCTGGCTTACCAGTACCTGCAGACCCTTCCCAAGATCGCCAACGGCAACAGCTCGAAGATGTGGATCGTTCCCACCGAGTTCACCGCGGCGCTCGACGGTATCGCCGGCGCGCTTGGCGGCAACAAGCCCCCGTCGGGCTCGGACCCGTCTGACGACGGCGCCGAGGGTGAACCGGGTGTCGACCTCTCCGGCATGGACTCCGCTCTCGACATCGCATCGAATCTGGCGCAGACCAATCTGCAGACGCCGGAAGAGGCCCTTGCGCAGGCCCGCGGCGAGGTTGCATCCGCCACTCAGATAGCGGATGACGCCACTCCGTCGGGCGCCGGCGCGTCCGAGGCATCAGCGCGGGAGCGGACTGCAGCTGAGGGGAAGCCTTCCGGCGACCACGACGGCACTCCGCCCTCGATTCCGCCCACTGCTCAGCATCGGGCCTGACGCACGTCTCAGAACTCTCGCCCGCCGGGGGAGTGATGGAGTGATTTGAGTAAGGGACCGGTCGTGTGCGATCCCGCCTGAGGGTGCCCTGCCCTGTTCCAGCTTTCGCCGGTGGCGGGAGTAGCGGGGCGGTAGCGAAGGTCTGACGTACTCTTCCAGCCGTGCTACGTAAGACGCTTCGCCGCTACCTGCGCCCCTACGCCTGGCTGATAGCGGCCGTCCTGCTGCTCAAGGTCCTGGAAACCGCCGCAGCGCTCCTGCTGCCCACCCTCAACGCCTCCATCATCAACAGGGGCGTCGTCACCGGCGATACCGGGACGATCTGGCGCCTGGGCGCCCAGATGCTCGCCATCACCGCGCTCCAAGGGGCCGCGGCGGTGGCGGGGACCTACGTCGCCTCCAGATCGGCGATGGGCCTGGGGCGGGACATGCGCGCGGACATCTTCGGCCACGTCCAGCGCTTCAACGTCGAGGAGATCTCGCGATTCGGCGCGCCCTCGCTCATCACCCGCTCCACCAACGACATCCAGCAGGTCCAGTCGGTGGTCTTCATGATCTCCTCCATGATGCTCATGGCCCCGATCATGCTCGTGGGCGGGACCGTGATGGCGCTGAGGGTGGACGTGCCCCTATCGGGCCTGCTGGTGGTGCTCGTCCCGCTCCTCGCCGCGGTGGTCGGCCTCATCGCCAGCCGCCTCCTGCTCTACTTCCGCATCCAGCAGTCCCGCATTGACCGCGTCAACCTCGTGATGCGCGAGCAGATCCAGGGCATGCGTGTCATCCGGGCCTTCGTCCGCAGCGCCCAGCGGCGCGAGGTCTTCGAGGAGGCGAACAGCCGGCTCACCGCCACCTCCTGGAGCATCGGCAAGCTCATGGCGCTGATGTTCCCGGTGGTCCAGCTCATCATGAACCTCGCTTCGGTGGCGGTCATCTGGTTCGGCGGCATGAGGGTGGACAGCGGCGGCATGTCCATCGGCGACCTGACCGCCTACCTCAACTACATCACGCAGATCCTCTTCTCCGTCATGATCGCCGTGATGCTGGTCAGCATGCTGCCGCGCGCCCAGGTCGCCGCCGGGCGCTTCCAGGAGGTGATGGCCCTCCAGCCCTCCATCACC
>CAJZFF010000014.1 GCA_915069725.1 uncultured Actinomyces sp. | reverse complement strand
CCGCTCGGCGATCGTGGCTGGACTGGCCGCATACTCGGGTGGGAAGCAGATGGCCTCCAGGGCGGCGGCCATGGCTGCGTCCTGAGCCTGCTCCGCCCGGGCCGTCCGAGCCGTGCGAATGTGGAGAACCGGGGAATCGGTGGTGCCCATACCCATATTTTCACCAGTCGGTCGCCCGACGTCGAGCATTCGCCAGCGTCTCCGCGCGCCTGTGTCAGCCCTGGCGTCAGCCGCTCAGGGCCGCGGAGACTACCTTCTTGGCCTCCTCCTGGACCTGGGTCAGGTGGTCGGCACCCTGGAAGGACTCGGCGTAGATCTTGTAGACGTCCTCCGTGCCCGAGGGGCGCGCGGCGAACCAGGCGTCCTCGGTGGTGACCTTGAGCCCGCCGATGGGGGCCCCGTTGCCGGGTGCGTCGACCAGCCGGGCGGTGATCTCCTCGCCGGCCAGCTCGGTGGCGGTCACGTCCTCGGCGGCCAGGGCGGCGAGCTTGGCCTTCTCCTCCTTGGAGGCGGCGGCGTCGATGCGCGCGTAGGCGCTGGCGCCGAAGCGCTCCACCTGCTCCTCATGCAGCTGTGAGGGGGACTTGCCGGTGACGGCGATGATCTCGCTGGCCAGGAGGGCCAGGATGATGCCGTCCTTGTCCGTGGTCCACACGGTGCCGTCCTTGCGCAGGAAGGAGGCTCCCGCGCTCTCCTCGCCCCCGAAACCGATCGAGCCGTCGAGCAGCCCGGGCACGAAGTGCTTGAATCCCACCGGCACCTCGATGAGGGTGCGGCCGATGGCGGCGGCCACCCGGTCGATGAGGCTGGAGGAGACCAGCGTCTTGCCCACCGCGCAGCCCTCGGGCCAGCCGGGGCGGTGGGTGAAGAGGTACTCGATGGCCACGGCCAGGAAGTGGTTGGGGTTCATGAGCCCGCCGTCGGGGGTGACGATGCCGTGGCGGTCGGAGTCGGCGTCGTTCCCGGTGGCGACGTCGTAGGGGGTCCTGCCCTCGGCGTCGGGCGTCATCGTGGAGCGCAGCGAGGCCATGGCGTTGGGGGAGGAGCAGTCCATGCGGATCTTGCCGTCCCAGTCCAGGGTCATGAAGTGCCAGGCCGGGTCCACCTCGGGGTTGACCACCGTGAGCTCCAGGCCGTAGCGCTCACCGATCGCGCCCCAGTAGTCCACCGAGGCGCCGCCCAGCGGGTCGGCCCCGATGCGCACGCCGGCCTTGCGGATCGCCTCGAGGTCGATGACGCTCTCCAGGTCGGTGACGTAGGTCTCCAGGTAGTCGTGCTTGATGATGTGGGGGCCGTCGAGGGCCTCAGCGACCGGGACCCGCGGGACGTCCTGCCACCCGGAGGCGAGCAGCTCGTTGGCGCGGTTGGCGATCCACGTGGTGGCCTCCGAGCCGGCCGGGCCGCCGGTGGGCGGGTTGTACTTGAAGCCGCCGTCGCGCGGCGGGTTGTGGGAGGGGGTCACCACAATGCCGTCGGCCAGGCCGGGGCCGCTCGTGCGCACCCCCGCCTCGGTCCCGGCGCCGTTGGCCAGGAGGATGGAGTGCGAGACGGCTGGGGTGGGCGTGTAGGCGCCTCGGGCGTCGACGGCGGTGGTCACCCCGGCCCCGGCGAGCACCTCGACGGCGGTGCGCCAGGCGGGTTCGGACAGGGCGTGCGTGTCGCGGCCCAGGTAGAGGGTGCCGTCGGTGCCCTGGGAGCGGCGGTACTCCACGATGGCGGCAGTCGTGGCCACGATGTGGGCCTCATTGAAGGCCGTGTCCAGAGAGGAGCCGCGGTGCCCGGAGGTACCGAAGACGACCTTCTGAGCCGGGACGGCGGGGTCGGGGACGAGGTCGTAGTAGGCGGAGACGACCTCGTCGACGTCGATGAGGTCTTCGGGCTGTGCTGGCTGTCCTGCGCGTGCGTGCATGGGCACAGTGTGTCACGTGCCACTGGCCGCATCAGCCCGTTTCGCTGTGCGAAACACTGGCCGTTCCGAGGCCGGGACGCGGTGATCGGCGGGGCTCCATGCCCGACGACGACGGCGTTGTGGGAGGGCTCGCCGCGAGGACCGTCGTGGAAGTGCCGTAGGTCCCGGGCGGTGGGGCGGGCGCGGCCAGTCAGGGACATGCCCGCTGCCCGTGCCGCCGGCCGGCGGGCAGCTTCACGGCAGTCCTTTGATGGGAGCGAAGCGGGTGCGCCGACCCGGATGCGGTCGACCACCCCGAGTCTAGGAAGCGGGCGAAGCGAGGGGCATGGGTAGTCTGGCCCGGGCGTCGGCGCCACTGCGCTGTCACCCGGGCCGCCGCTCCGCCCACCGGGGACGCGGCCGAACCCCAGCGTCCAGCAGGAACGAGGAACCCATGACCGTCAGCCGTATCGTCACGACCAACGCCCCCGCTGCCGTCGGCCCCTACTCCCAGGGCGTCTCCACCGGTCAGGAGGCCGGCTCACTCGTCTTCGTCTCCGGGCAGGTGCCGCTCGACCCGGCCACCGGCGCGCTCGTCGAGGGAGACATCCAGGCCCAGGCCGAGCAGGTCCTCAAGAACGTGGGCGCCATCCTGGCCGAGGCCGGCCTCGGGTACGACGACGTCGTCAAGACCACGGTCCTGCTCGCCGACATCGCCGACTTCGCCGCCGTCAACGAGGTCTACGCCCGCTACTTCACCGGTGAGACCCTCCCGGCCCGGGCCGCCTTCGGGGTGGCCGCCCTGCCGCTGGGGGCCGGTGTCGAGATCGAGGCCATCGCCGCCCGGTCCTGAACCGGTCCGATCGAGAGCCGTCCCCGAAGCCACGCCGGCACTCGCGCAACCGGCGCCGATGGTATGGGTGTGAGCCGGGGCGGCTGCATCCGATGGGGCGCCGCCCCACCGGTACGGGGTGTCTGACCCTGCCGGTGGGGCGGCCCGTTCACTAGGCTCTTGCTCGGTTCCACATCCGCGGGGTGTCCTCTCGTCGAGGGCGCCCCGTGTTGCTCTCCCCATGGCAGACGGCGTGACCGCGGATAAGGATGAGGCACGGCTGGTGACCGCAGAGCCACCAGCCGACCAGGACTCCGCGTCGAGGTTTCATGAGAGGAAGACGATGCCGCCCACGCGCCTTCCTCTCGCCGTCCGCCTCGGAGGAATCCGCTCGCTGCTGTCCTTCTGCGCCATCATGACTGCGGGCCTGGCGGCTGTGCTCTCACCGGTGGCCGTCGTGGTGTGGGCGCCCTCGGTCGCCGCCTTCACGCTCCTGCCGGCCCTGCTGGGTGCCGGCGGGGTCACCTACTACCTGTGGCGCGGTCTGTCCGCCCGGCGCATGTTCAAGCAGGCGCTGCGGCACTACGCGCAGGTCACCGACGGCTACGAGGCCACCGAGCTCCATGCCCGTCTCATCCCTGAAGGCGAGACCCGCGGCGCCCGCGTCATGGCCCACTACCGCTGGTTCCGAGACGAGTACGAGAGCCTGACCCGTTCCTGGCGGGACCTCGGCAGCCCCCGGGGTGCCCAGTGGTTCGAACCGGGAGTGTTCCAGCGGGTCTGTGAGATCAAGCAGCGCTCGGCCGCACTGGACTCGACCGACGACATCATCGCCAGCAACGCCGCGTTCCTGAGCCTGTCCTCCAACTGGGAGAGGCTCTGGCGCGAGGAGCAGCAGCCGGTTCTTCACGAGCTCGACCTGCTCCTGGGCCAGTGCCAGTGGTTCGACTCCCGTGCGCTGACTCCCGGCGGCACGGTGGAGGTGCGCGAGCTGGTGCGGGCCCACCACCAGCGCCTCAGCGACATGACCGCGGAACTGTCGGCCGGCTTGCTGCAGCCCTCGGCGGCGCTTGACGAGCTTGCCTGGATCGTGGCCGATGCTCGCCGGGCGGGGCGCGGCCTGTCGCTCAGCGCGGCCGGCGCGGAACCCTCCCTTGGTCTTCCTGGAGCCGAGGTGCAAGGCCGGCGAGGCATCGATGGGTGGCCGGATACTGTGGGAATCGCCGGCGGAGCCGGGGACGGGCAGTGGGCCGATGATGACGCTGTGAGTCATGTGAGCCAGGTGAGCCATGTGAGTCCCCGACGGCATCCGGTGACCCGAAGCTTCCTCGGGGATGGAAGTTTTCCGGGATACTGATACCCGGTACTCCAGCCCTTCCAGATCCCAGTCCCAAGAATCCCTGAAGCAAACACAAACATGAATACAGTAGAAGTGAATGACCAATTTAATAGTTGGAATGGGGGTGCGCGCCATTCTTTCGACGAAATGATGTCGATGTGTGTCACTGCCTTTGATGCGATTCGACGGGTGTTCCAAGGTGCGGGATCGCCTTGGCGTTATCGTCGTCTTGACAAGAGGTGATTGTGTTGAGGGTAGTTTTTCGGATTCTGAGGGCGACGTCCTCATACCTGAGTTTTATTGTCAGTGTGTCAGTGCTTACGGCGCTCATCCTGTCACTTCCCGTCATGTGGTTCTGGCCCTTCGGAAGAACGCATCACCCAACGGTGGAGATCGATGACAGGGCTAGTATTCTTTCAGACGAATCAGTGGCGGACAGTATAAGGGATGTGGGCTTTCGTCAAGATGTTCACGTCGTGGTCGTCTCGGTGCCCGGATACATGATTGACAACCTCAATGGTGAGGTGCTCAAGTATGCTCGCGCTCATCAGAATTCTCCAAGGCCGTGGATCTCCTCATCCAACTCCAACTACTGGAGTGATGGTGTTGTTATCCTTGCAGTCGCACCCGATTCCAGGAAGGTGGGGTGCTACTTCGGGAAGGATGTGCGCCTGCCTTTGAGCCAGCAAGCGTCGATCCAAAGTGCTGCGAAAAAGGCATTCAATGACCATAAGTGGGATGATGGAATTCTGGCAATGGCGAAGAAGACGGCTGACCTGTTAGGGCGCCCCGCTGAAGGGAGCTGGCTCACCACCTTCATCATCCCGGCTCCGGCAAGCGTGATCGGAATATGGGCGCTCCGGAAGTACCTGCGTCGTGGCCTGCGTGCAAGAGCCGTTGGGAAGGAATTGACGGAGAGCTACTCTCGAGTCTCCCTCGGCGACGAGGATGTCGAGCTGAATATGCGCACCATCCCTGAGAATGAACCGTATGGGGCGCGAGTGAGGATGTGGTACCGATGGTACCGCCAGGAGTATGCGAGCATCACCAGAGACCTGCAAGCACTCGGGCGTCCTCGCGGTCCACAGTGGTTCGCCTGGAGAATGCTGAAGCGTGTGTCCAAAATGAAGAAGCGCGCTGTCATGTTGGAGTCGCTTGGGGCGACGATCTCAAACACAGCATCCATCCTCAACATGTCATCGACCTGGGAGAAGGCATGGGAGAATGAGCAAGGGCGGGTGCAGGAGGACCTGCAGGCGTTGAGATCGCTCTGCGATACGATCTCCGCATCTCGGGACGTGCCTCTAGGTGTGAAGAAGGAGCGGAAGTGGATCAAGGAGCAGCGCTCGCGCCTCGGCGATATAGAAATAGCGTTGGCGAGCGGCAGGACACGTCCTTCCGATGCTCTTGACGAGCTGGAGAGGGTGGCGCAATCAGTTCGGGAGAAGGCCTTGGATCTCATGCGTCGCGCAGTGAACGCCGATACGTCCAAGTACGCCGAAGAACGTCGCCGTCGTTACTTCGCGTCACTAGATTCAGAACATGATGTTATGCGCGCGGGGCAATGGTTATTCTCCAGCGACGACGGTGGGAGTAACCACAGCTCGAATACCTACCAGTTCTCCGGCTCGCCGCTCGGTGGCGATACTTCCTCGTCGGGCTGGGAAGGGGCGGGATGGCTCGGCTCCTTCACCTCGGTATCCGATCTGGTGGTGGGGTACGAATCCGCCGCATCCTATGCGCCGACGACCTCGGGGTCGTCCTCCTATTCGGGTGGAGATGGATCGTCGGGGTACTCGGGAATCAGCTCCTCCGCAGACTACGGCGGGGGTGACTTCTCAGGATCCGGTTCATCATCCAGCTTCTGAGTCATGTTAAAAGTTTCCATTCTCAGTGAGAGGACATGATGACATTGCAATCATCGATACTGATCCGTGCTGGAGGGCTGAGGGCAGTGACTGCATTCGTGTCCAATATTATGTTGTGTCTGGTACTGATCTCGTCGCTTCCGGTCATGTGGCTCTGGCCGTTCGGGGGAGAATATCATCCAACAGTAGAGGTTCGCGACGATGCTCATCTCTTTCAGCCGGCTCCATTGATCGCGGAAATTAAGGGTATGGAGTTCCGGCGAGAAGTGCATGTTGTTGTGCTCACTGTTCCTAAAGTGAATGAGGCGTCCCTCAATGAGGAGGTTCTGGCATATGTCCGTCATCACGGTGATGGTGCATCGAAATGGATATCCCAATCAAACCCTAACCACTGGGCCGATGGAATTCTGATCCTGGCGGTGGCTCCTGACTCTAGAAAAGTGGGATGCTACTTCGGAGACGACATTAAAGTGTCACTGGCGCAGCAGGACATGATCAACGCTGCTGGTGGAGATAGGTTTTCCGAAGCCGACTGGTACGGAGGGATGATCGCCATGGCGAAGACGTCCTCCGACCAGATTGGGAGGCCCCCTGGCGGCTTGCTGACGAAGATCGTCATTCCAGGTGCGCTGTCAGTATGTGGAGCGGTGTGGTTATTCTACTATATACGACGTGGTCTCACGGCTCGCCGCTTTGGGAAGGAGGCGTTACGTAGCTATTCGAATGCTACCCACGACTACGATGCGACGGAGCTGCGTGCGTCAACGATTCCTGATGACGAGGAACATGGCGCTCAGATTCTGACCAGATATCGCTGGTTCTGTGATGAGTACGAAGATGTCACTCGTGCTTGGAACGACTTCGGCTCTCCTGCGGGAGCGCAGTGGTTCCAGGCGGGTATGGCCAAGCAGACGCTTTCCTTGAGGACTCGGTCCCGCGATCTCGAATCCCTCGAGAAAGCGGTTTCCAACGGATCATGTTTCTTGACGATGTCGCCGGGATGGGAGGATGTCTGGGATAACGAGATCGGGCCGCTGATGGAAGACCTGCAGTCGCTTGAGCGGATGTGCGCAAAAATAGACTCCTCTCGTCGCATGACGGTGGATACGTCTCAGACTCGCGACTGGATCCGCTGGTGGCGCCTACGTGTCAACCAGGTAACGTCTGAAATGGAAAGCGGTACATGCTCCCCGTCGGCTGCGCTTGATGAGCTGACGATTATGTCCAACGCCTGCAAGGCGGAGGCTCGTAGCCTGGCCAGGGATGCTCTGAAGGCAAAGACGGCTCGACGGGCTGCGTCTCGACTCCGGTACTTCAATGACCGTCAACGTTCGAGGTCAGGAAAAGCCTACGGTGGCTTGTGGGCTCTCGACAATACTTCTCGGTACTACGATGCCACCTCCACGATCTGTGTGAATGCAGACTCTCCGGGAGCGAGCGTTATTGGATCAGATGACGAAACTCCGTTTGACGCCATGAGATCTGTGGCGCATCTGTTGTCGGACTACGTCTCGTCGTCCAGGTACGTTGAGAGTCTGAATAGTAGTGCAGGAGGGGAAAGCATCTTCTCCAGTGGAAGTGGTTCGAGCGTTACCGGTTACGGTTCTGGTAGCGGCTTTTCCGGAGCAGGTTCTTCGTCGAGTTTCTGAGTGAAGGGGAGCCGGTTATTCATCTATTTTCACTTGATAGTGACGGTCTTCGTTGTGCTGTCCGTCGATAGTGCGACTTGACGAAAGTAGGATAGCGATGCGGAATGCGGCGGGAGTTGGTCTCGGTGGATTTCGGGCAGTTCTGTCATTTTTTATTCACGTCGGTGTGGCGTCGATTCTCGTGGCCTCTCCGTTCGTTGTGGACAACTGGTACTCTCAAAAACATGCGCCACGTTACGAGCCAGTTGTTGAGATTCATGATGAAGCGAATGCTCTTGACGTTGATGATCTTGAGGCGGATCTGAAGGAAGTACGCTTCAGAAAGAAGACCTATCTTGCCGTTCTCACAGTTCCTGGACAGAATGTGGTGAACCTTAATGCGGAGGTCCTCAAGTACGCGGAGACTCAGATGGCTGGCAGTCCGTGGATATCTAAGGACAATCCGAACTACTGGCGCGACGGTTTGCTGATCCTTGCTGTTGCTCCGGATGGCCGCAAAGTGGGGTGCTATGTTGGTGAGGATCTCAAAATTTCGCAAGAGTCGCAGGCCGATATTCAGGATTCAGCAAAAGATCACTTCCGTGCCAAGGATTGGAATGGCGGTGTCAAGTCGATGGCGGAGCGAAGTGCTGATCTTATTGCGAACGGCAACACCTCGCAAAGGACTGTCTTCTTGCTGACGTTGCTTGGTGTCGGAGGCGTTGCGACTGTTTGGCTCATTTGGTATGTGTGGAGCGGGCCCAATACCAGTAAGAAGTACATGATTGCCCGTAGGACCTTCTCCCGGGTGGTGTATGGTTACGAAGAAACGATCTCACGCGCTGCACTCGTTCCCGATGATAATACTCATGGCGCTCTGATTCTGTCTCGGTGTCGATGGTTCGACAGTGAGTACACAGAGGTCAGCCGGATGTGGAATGAGCTGCCCGAACCTTATGGTTTCCAGTGGTACGTCGGAGCGACTCGACGCAGTGTCAATGACCTGAAGGAACGGTCGGATGCTTTGCAGTTGTTTGAGACCATCGTCTCACACGCCGCGATCTTGTTCTCAAGGGCATCGGACTGGCCTGCTGTGTGGGATAACGAGTGCGGTCCGGTCATGGAGGACATTCAGGCCCTCGTGCATCTGTGCCGGGAGGTTCAGAGGTCGAAGGTGGCTGTGGACGGAGATGAGGAGCGAGAGTGGGCGGTTCTCTGCCTGCAGCATTTGAGAAGACTACCTGCGTGTCTCAGAGAGGGGAGCGTTACTCCGTCGCAGGCGCTCAGCGAGTTAGACAAAATTTCTGATGGTGTGCGCGTCCGAGTGGACAGCTTGATGGCCAGGATAGTTGAGAGTGATGGGTCTAGGGGTTCTTCAAGGCGCCGGCGTCGATACGAGAAGATGAAGTCAGAGCCGCCAGCAAATACTATGTCTCGTTATGAAGGTAAGTGGGAGATCGCTGGTAGCAAGGGAGAGTATGATCCCAGGACAACGATTCGCGTTAATCCCGGAACTCCTGACGTGGCCGTATTAATGGGAGTTGATGGCGGTGCTGGTGATGTGACCGACGGTGTCGTACGGCATCAGTTCTCGAGCTCAGGAGGACCTATATGTCATACGCCGGTATCCAGTCTCATCGTCGGTTACTCGGCCGCAATTCCTTCGGATATCAGTGCCGGCTCCGGATCAAGTGGTTCGTCCAGCAGCGGTGGCTATGACGGAGGCGGCTTCTCCGGGACTGGATCGTCGTCCAGCTTCTGAATCGGCTCGATAGGATCAGTCTTCTACCTCGGTGGCCCGCCAGGATATCGAGGCCTTCAACACCCTACTTCCGCAGAAAGAAAGGAAAGTGTGGATGAATCACATGAAACAGTCTTGTAGAGGCGGTTTAGGCGGAGTCCGGTCAGTGACGGCCTTCATCGCCAATATCGCGGTGAGCCTTGCCCTCATCGCCGTACTGCCGATCATGGTGATCTGGCCCTTCGGCGGGAGCCATCGCCCCACCGTGGAGGTCCACGACGAGGCCGGAATACTCCGGACCGAGCCGCTGGCCAAGGAGATCTAGGAGATGCGATTCCGTCAGGACCTCCACGTCGCCGTGCTCACGGTTCCGGGCTGGGACGTTACCAACCTCAATGACTCGGTGCTGGAGTACGCCCGTTCGCACGCGAGCGACACTGACGTCCCGTGGATCTCGACGTCGAACCCCAACTACTGGAGCGACGGCCTGGTGATCCTGGCGGTCGCCCCGGAGGCGCGCAAGGTCGGCTGCTACTTCGGTGAGGACGTCGCGGTCCCCCTGGAGCAGCAGGCCGCCATCCAGAACGCCGCCAAGGAACAGTACCGCCGGGCTGACTGGTGCGGGGGCACTCTCTCCATGGCGGCCAAGACCGCTGACGTCATCGGTCGGCCCGGCGGTGGCGACGTGGGCACGACCTACATCCTGCCCGGAATCTCGGCGCTCGTGGGCCTCGTCTGGCTCTCGTGGTACCTGTGGCGCGGTTTCGCGGCGCGACGCCGGGCGCGCGAGGCGCTGCGCCACTACTCGCAGGTCACCCACGACTACGAGACCAGCGAGCTCCTGGCCGGCACGATCCCCGAGGATGAGCCGCATGGTGCCCAGGTCATGGCCCGCTACCGGTGGTTCCGTGAGGAGTATGAGAAGGTCACCCGCTCCTGGCAGGACTTCGGCAACCCCTACCGCACCCAGTGGTTCGGCATGTCGGTGCTGAGACGGGCCACCGAGCTGGAGAAGCGTTCCGAGCTCCTGGACTCCCTCGACGACGTCATCGCCAACACCGCCACCTTCCTGAGCCTGTCGCCCGGCTGGGACCGCGTCTGGAGCAACGAGCAGGGGCCGGTCCTGGAGGACCTGCAGTCGTTGCGGAGACTGTGCCACCAGGTCGACAGCTCCGACGCCGCCGAGAACGGTTCGATCGCCGAGCGCGCCAAGGAGGAGCGGGAGTGGGTCCGCTCCCGTAAGCAGCGCTTGGACGATATGACCTCCGGGTTGGAGGACGGTTCGCTCCAGCCCTCGGCCGCGCTGGACGAGCTCGACGAGATCGCCAGTGAGACGAAGACGAAGGCCTCCCGGCTCGCACGCGAGGCCATTGACGCCGACACCTCCAGCTACGCCGACGAGCGCCGTCGTCGCTACGACGACTCGGTCTCGTCCACGGACGCCGCCTACGCCGGCTACTGGTACCTGGGCGGGGGACACGGCAGCTACAACCCGCACTCGACGATCCGCCTCAACCCCTCGTCTCCGGCCATCTCTGCCGTCGGCTCGTCCGGTTCGTCCAGCTCGGGCGTCGGCGCGGGCGGGTCCTTCAGCTCTTTCACCCCGGTCTCGGACCTGGTGGTGGGATACAGCTCGGCCTCCTCCTACACGCCGTCGAGCAGCTCCGGCTCCGGGTCCAGCTTCTCGGGAAGCAGCTTCTCCGGCGGCTACAGCGGTGGCGGCGGCTTCTCCGGGTCCGGTTCCTCCTCAAGCTTCTGAGCCGGTGCGGGCGGGTCCTGTCAGTGCTGTCTCTGCCCGCCTCCGGGGCCGCCCGGCCCCCGCTAGGATCGGCACTGAAAACATCCAGTCAGTAGGGAAGTGGGGCTCGGATGGAGCAGCTGGGGCAGAACCCCGCCACACGCTCGGGCGGAACCCGTTCAGTGGTGGCCTTCACCGCCATCATGGTCCTGGGCCTGACCCTGGTCCTCTCGCCGCTGATCGTATGGCTCTGGCCATCGAAGAAGGAGGCGGTGGCCACCTACCGGCCCACGGTCGAGGTCCAGGACGAGGCCGGCGTGCTTGACAGCACAGCGCTGAGCGACAAGCTCAAGAATCTGGAGTTCCGCAAGCAGGTTCACCTGGCCGTCCTGACGGTGCCGGGTGAGGACGTCTCCAACCTCGACGACGCTGTGCTGGAGTATGCCCGTTCGCATGCGAGCGACACTGATGTTCCGTGGGTCTCGACGTCGAACCCCAAGTACTGGAGTGACGGCCTGGTGATCCTGGCGGTCGCCCCCGACTCGCGCAAGGTGGGCTGCTACTTCGGTGAGGACGTCAAGGTGATGAGCAGCCAGGAGGACGACATCCAGGAAGCCGCTAAGTCCCAGTTCCGGGAGAAGGACTGGGACGGGGGTCTGGTCTCCATGGGGAAGAAGTCCACGAAGTACGTCGGTAAGCCTCGCAGCGACCTGAGAGCCTTCCTCCTGCAGGTGTCCTTCCCGGTCGCCGGGATCGGTGCCGCCGGTATCGGTGTCTACCTGTGGCGAGGACTCATGGCCCGCCGTCGGGCCGGTGAGGCGCTGCGCCACTACACGCAGGTCGCCCATGACTACCGAGCCACTGAACGGCACGCCCAGCGAATCCCCACTGAGGAGCCCCACGGGGCGCAGGTCATGGCCCGCTACCGCTGGTTCCGCGACGAGTACGAGAACCTGACCCGGTCATGGCAGGACTTCGGCAGCCCCCGAGGCACCCAGTGGTTCGGTCTCTCCATGCTCCGCAGGGCGACCGACTTGCGAAGACGATCGGCCGCGCTGGACACGCTCGACGACGTCGTCGCCAACACCGCAACCTTCCTCAACCAGGACCGTGGCTGGGAGCAGGCCTGGTACAACGAGCAGGGGCCGGCCCTGGAGGACCTCCAGGCGCTCCTCACCCTGTGCCACAAGATCGACTCCTCCGGCAGACTGCCGGTCAACACGATGGGTACGCGGGAGAAGGTTCGCTGGTTTCATGAGCGCCTCTACCACATGACCATGGACCTCTCGGCGGGCAGGCTCCC
>CAJZFF010000013.1 GCA_915069725.1 uncultured Actinomyces sp. | reverse complement strand
CCCAAGGCCACCCACCCATCACCCGCCTAACCAACCTCCCCGATCAGTACACCTAGCGCACGAGCAGTGGTTTCGAGATAGCAGCGTACCTCAGGGTTGGTACAGTATTCCGCTACTTACTTCGTTATACTCGAAATGCGTCCCATCGTTTTTGGCTCTAGCGCATCGAGTGAGAAATCTCAGGGCAAGCGATCGCACAGACAGCTAACATCGCCCAGTACTATTGACTTGTACGTATCTTGAATTCATCAAACCATTCTAAGACTGAATTTGAGGTAAATATAGCGCAGCGCCGGCTGCCAGCAAGTTCCCTGCTGCACCAGCAGTTACATTCATGGCCCATATGCCTGCAATATGCATAATTTTATCCAAGATTCCTCTGCGTTTTTCCTCGGGCGCGACACTCACGACAGGAAGAGTAGCGCCGGCAACTTCGCAGGTAACCGCTTGAATTTTGTCAGGTCGATCAGGCTCCTCTTCGATGATCCGCAATGCGCGCTGAATCAGGAGAACAAGCCTATCGCGATCCGCTGGCTGAAGGTTGGGCAGGTGTTGGATCGTGCGTAACAGCTCCTCAAGCGCCTGCCCTAGTTCGCCCAGGGCGTCGGGGCTCAAATCGACGAACTGTGTGCTCTCACTGTCCATGCGGCGAGCGATCTGTCGCAAAGCGCTCCGTGTCCCCCGCGAGGCTCGAGGGAATCCTCCGGATGAGCACCAATCTTGTCGCGGCGGGAATAACTCCTGCCAAAGCTCGACAAGAGTGTTTGCGTCTTCCTCGTAGGAACCGTCATCCCGCAGGAACTCTTCGACCTCAAGAAGCAAGCGGACGGCGGTCGCCTGAGTCTCCCAAAAAACTACCGATGAGTCATCGTTCGTGGGTTCTCCTCGGCCGATGATGAGCGAGTTGCTGCTGTCCCATGAGTCGATCATGGCGAGGAGTTCACGCGCCGGATTCCACATGGGGTGATTCTAGCCCACTCTCTAAGGGGCAAATGAGCACCACAATGAAGACGCGATCTGGTTTGGTATCACTTAGATTATATATGGCAAGTTTGCTATAATAAGTCCATACATGTCCAACGATCATCCCCCTTCCCTCCACCACCGCCTCCGCAAAACTAAGGCTTCCCTTCTGGCCGTCTCCTTCACTCTGGCAGGCATCCTCCTCATGATGCTCAACGCTTGGCTGACTCCGCTGCAGCTGGGAAGTTGGCAGTGGCTGCACGCCCTGCCGCTGGGTGAGCTGGGTGGGACGCTGTTTGGTGCGGGGCTGCTCTCGACGTTCTTCGAGTACACCTTCCGCAGAGACCAGGAGGCGCACACGCTGGCTCGCTTCCGCCAGATCATCCGTGAGGAGGCTCCGGCGATGCGTGATGCGGTGGTTGAGGGCTTTGCCATCCATCCTGAGGATTTGAAGCGTGTGGCCACGCCGGAGCTGCTGGACGACATCGCGGCCAACGTGATGGCCCTGCGCCTGGGTGATGAGCAGTTTGCTCGGGAGATCTACCGCGACATCCGAGACCAAGCCATCCGCGCCGCTGAGCGGTGGTACGACGTGGCGGTGCGCGTTCGGCTCTCTACTGCAGTAGAGAGGAGTACCGCAGGTACTCCTCTGTTCGACGTCACCGTGGAGTGGGAGTACACCACCGTGCCCTGCAGTGCTACCCGGCGTTTCGCTTGTGTGTCTGACCAGGATGAGTACACCGAGCTGCGCCAGGATGTGCCTGCTACCTCTACCTGGTTCATGGCACCGCGCCCTGGCATGGACGCTCGAAGCCAAGAGGCATACGAGCTTCTGGAGCTGACCGTCGATGGCCGGCCTCAACCCATCCGCCGCAGTACCCGTGCTACCGGCCAGACCTACAGCGTTGACCTGGACGAAGACGCCAGGAGCGGCAAGCCAGTCCGTATCCGCCAGGTCTTCCGCACCATCACCCCCCAGTGGAGCCACCGACTGTACTTCGCCGTCAGACAACCAACCCGAGGCTGGTCGCTGCGATTGGACTACACCGACACCAATATCGGCGATATGCGTGTCAACGACACCGTGGCCACGGCACCAGCGGCCCGCATCGTCCGATCACCGGAAGCCGTCCCAGGCAAGGTCATCGCCCTCGAGTCGGCTGGTTGGCTCATGCCAGGCTCCGGCGTTGCCTTCACCTGGACACTGAACGAGGAGCTGCCCCAGACCGAGCAGCCTGAGGCAGCAGCATCCTCCCGAGAGGGGTAGAGGATCTCTGCGAATGGTCACTCGCCACCGTCCATCAGGCTCACCTCCTCACCTACTCGACCGCTACGGACAGCCACAGGATACATCGTCTTGAGATACATAGTCTCTGGATTAGGAGTCTTTCGCCGGTTGAAATGGAGCCGTGCCCACCGACCGCAAGCCGCCGCTCTCACCAGCCACCGGTGAGTTCGGTCGGCGCGTGCGCGCCCGCCGCGAGCAGCTGGGCCTGTCGCAGGAGAAGCTGGCCGAGCGCACCACCCTGCACTGGTCGTACATCGGCCAGGTCGAACGCGGCCAACGCAACCTCAGCCTCCACAACATCCTCCGCATCGCCCACGCCCTCGACACCGACGCCGGTGGGTTGGTGAGTGGGTTGGAGGTGTAGGAGAAGAGCTCGATCCCTTCGAGGGTTTGCCAGCGATGGCAGGGATACGCAACCCCGTTACCAGACTGCGATCTGCGAGTACAGCAAAGGCGCAGGGTAGAGGCAAGCCTGATGGTGTTCTAACAAAAAAGATGAACGGAAAGACCTTTGTAACCGAGATATATTTTGATAAAAAGAGCAAAGACACCTTTCAAGATAAGCTGTTAAAGATAGTGCAAGCCCAGCGGAAAGAATAAAGAAAACAGATGCTCTGAAAATGGTATACTATCCTAAAATATTTAGAGAGAAAAATTAGAAGTTGAGGTTAAGATATGAGAAAAGTAAAACTGTTTATAGCTATGAGTGTAGATGGCTATATTGCTGATAAAAATGGGGGTGTCGCTTTTCTGCAAGGTCATGAAGATTGTTTAGAAAACGAAAGTACCTATTCTGAGTTTATAAAAAATATAGACACAGTTCTGATGGGTTGGAATACTTACAATCAGATAGTAACTGAGTTATCCCCTGATAATTGGGTTTATGACAATTTATTGACTTATGTTTTCACTCACCGAGAACAACAAGATTCCGATAAGATCATTTTTACAAGTGATAATTTGGAGGAATTGATCAAGAAATTAAAAGGGGTTGAAGGAGAAGATATTTGGATATGTGGAGGAGCAGACTTAGTTCAACAAGCCATTTCTTCAGATGTGATTGATGAGTATCTTATATCCATTGTTCCGACAATTTTAGGGAATGGTATAAAATTATTTAGCCAAAATGATGCGGAACATAAATTGAAATTAATCAACACGATAACAAATAATGGAATTGTCGAGTTGAATTATATTCGTAGATAAAAATTAAATTGTAGATGACGATAATATCTACAGGTAAGCTGCCGACGTACGATGAAGAAGTCGCGGTACGAAACCAGACGGATGCGATGACGCCGGGCTGGCTAGCGACGGCGACGTTCCCTTATGCAGGCCACCAGTGTCACCGCTGGCCTGCACTCTCCCAAGCGGACAGGATGGTCATGCTGAATACAGTTGCCAGTTGGGCCACGATCATCAGCGCCGTTCCCGTTGCGATTGCTGCCAGCGTCTTCCTCTTTCGGACGGTGCCCACCGCCATCCGCCAGCCCAAGGGACTTCGGCTTGGCCTCGAGTCCGCTATCGGTGACCCAGGCTGCTGCGTCCACATCACTAACTACGGCCCCGTTGAGCACTACATCAGCCGGGTCGGTGCCATGCCCGCACGCCTCCGGCCACGCTGGTCTGTCTGCACCAGACGCATCAATCCCAAGGGCGATCTCCGAGGACCCCTCCTCGTTGAGACGGCATCTGCCAATATCGATAGAACCATCAAACCGGGCCGCCATCGGTCGTTCCTTGTGCCACAACAATTTCCTCCAGGAAAGAAGTTGCGTGACTATGAACTCGAGAGCCAGCGAGTTGTCATTGAGCGGTACAACAGCTGGCTCAAGAAGGATCGGCCAGGCGGGCCACTCCCCTTGGTGCCGTACGTCCTCCTCGGCGACGGCAGCGTCGTACTCGGGAAGAAGACGCGGATCAGCGGCAAACAGCCCGCAGCGATAGTGCCACTCTGCAAATGCGGTCATAGTATAACGCAACACGTCAGCCATAAACGCAAACGTCTCGCACCGACTATGCTGACCTATCGCCATTGCGAAGAATGCTGGTGCCTCTGGTTCAGGCAGTCAGACAAACAGTCGGACGCAAACAAGATCATTTCCAGCACAATAGCCCTGAAGGCCGCTACATTTCCTCACAAATCTCGTATAATAGAAGAATCAGTGATTGGCGACGCAGTTGAAGATATTGCAAAGACAGACAGTCCTCCCACACACAACGCGTCATCCAGACAAAGCGCAACTGATTTAAAGGAATCACGATGACAAAGCACAGCGAACTGGACGACGACGAACATGAGCAGATAGGGGATCGGCTCAAGCAAGAGCGGATGATCAAATCGGCCTTCACCAACGGCGATGGTCCCTGGACAGTCGTGTACGACGACTGGCATCTCGACAATGAGAACAACGGCGGTCGCTACATGGTGTTTGCTCAGCCAAGAATGCGCAACAAAATTCTTTCAGACGCCGGCTGGGACTTCACGAAGGGTGACGGATTTCCTGGATTTGCAACTAGTGGAGGCGAAATATCGTACACGAGAAGCAATAAACTGCCAGATTTTGAACCATTGGTTATCTTTCACCAATTTCACGGCGTTGTACCAGATGCTTGGATAGTGTCCGAAGAATTCAGACTCCTGATGAACCTATGGCAGGACCCAAAGTCCGGCAACTACTACGAAGTCAAAAATGACGGTTCAACAGATCTTGCCATCAGATTCCAAGACGACAGAATTGAAGTTCGGACACCCATACTAAAACGCTATATGGCTGCGCGACAACTCGATGCAGTTCTATTGGTCGATTCCGTTACTTTCATGCCATGCAACGAAAACTCGAGCAAGTTCTCCGATCTCGAGTTTGAGGGCCACAGCAACATCGACCTACTTTTTGCCTCGTTGAATGTTGGTCAGATATCAGGAGAAGAGAGACGAGTCTTCTCTCGAGTGTTAGCAAAACGAATTATTCCCGCTCCGCCCCAAGACACCTGCGGAATCTGGCCTTGGGACGAGGCTGATCCGGCAGACTACCCAGAGTTCATCATCGGCGAAGACGACCACGGCAAGCCAGTCAGGTACACATGCGATCCAGATCGTCTTGCCAACTACTTCGGCAAGAATCCGGACGCACCTCCTTACCTCACGCCCGTGTTCTTTAAACGAGAAGCACTCCAAAGATACTATGATGATTCCGAGCTGTACACGGTGAGTGACGGGTACCTATCGTGTTCCCACCTGTGGGGCGTTAAAATAGACAATGAGTTCTTCGACGTCATATCGGTGTTTCTTGGAGACATTGGTCGAGATATCCCATCAGAGCACTGGACTCATTGGCTTGCCTATAATGTTCCTCCGACACAGAAAATGAGTGAAGTAGCTTTTCGTCGGGCATTCCTTAACCAGCCAACCAACAGCAAGAACCCAGAACACTGCTTTAAACTAGCGTACAACCAACTACAGAGTTCTTGGGACAAGCACTGGGGATGGCGGCTCCATCGCAAGGCAGAAGGGCCGGACGCTGGCGTGCTTCAGCGCCTGCGTATCCCCGTCAATGACACCGATGCAGAACTTCGCACGCAGTCGATAAATCTCGCACTTGTCTTAGTAGATTATCTCAACGAGAAAAAGTTGGCGTCGTACCTGTCGGACGTCAAGGGCGACAAAGGCATCGCCAAGCTCAAGAAGTTCCTCACGGCCCAGTCATACCAACATACCGAACGCGACGTCCGTCTGCTGCATAGAATCCAGAGGATGCGTTCACGCATTGCGGCACACTCATCAGGCAGCAGTGGACAGGCCTATCTAGAGGAAGAGCTCGGGAATGATACGCCACAGGAGTACATCGCACGACTCATTACCGAAGCAACGCAAATGCTGGTTGACCTCAGGGCGTTTGCGGAGGAGCAGTCGAGGCAAGACTCGGACTCATAACCATCGAAGCCCCTTCTTTATGTAATGGCGCTGTTGTAGGCTTTCTCATAGGGATGGGGTGCCAGTCGCCGCATAGCGACCGTGATCCAGTCGGTGGCAAAGGCTATCGGCACTCCAGATGGATCCGGGCACTCGTCGACGATGGAGGAACGCTCTCACCGCCGCTGCCGTTACTCCTTGCGAGCAGCCGCCAGGTGACGCCCGATGGTCATGCCACTGAAGCCCAGCCGCTTGGCGATCTCAGCGATGGTCAGGCCCTGCTGGCGGAGGAGGATCGCCTGGGCACGGTCTTCGTCGGTGAAGCGGTGGCTGCGCTCCAGCCCTGCCTGCCCGCGCAGCCGGTAGACCGTCGAGCGGTTGACGCCCGTCTGTCGAACGATCTCTTTGACGGGAACGCCAGCGCGGTACAGGTCGATCACCTGCTGGCGCTGCTCCGGCGTCAGGGGCCGGAACTTCGTCTGCTTGATGCGGTCGACCACACGCGGCGACCGTGGCACGGTGTCGGGCGCATCACTCTCATCGTTTGGCCGCTCCCCCACGCTGGTGGCCGGTGCGGTGCATCGTCGCTGCAGGGACTCACCTTCTGGCTCTGCCGCATCTGCCCCGTGAGACGGCCTGGACTCGTCCGCATCACCCACCACGCCATCCGACCCGCCAGTAGCCGGCAGGTGCGCTACATTGGGGCCGGTACACACCTGGCCGCCCTCACCGGCGGCCAGCTTCCTTCGGAAGTCCAGAAGCACCATCAGGTTGTTAGGGTCAATGGTGCGGAGCTGTACTGACGCCCCTTTTATTCATATATTGGGGCGCGTCTCGCCTCCGTGGTGGAATCGGTAGACACCGCGACCTTAAAAGTCGCTGCCTACGGGCGTGCGGGTTCGAGTCCCGCCGGAGGCACCACAGCATCGCTATACAAACCCTCACCTCCGGTTCTCGAAACATCGCTGTTCCCTCACGGAACCTTTGCCCTCCCGCTACGGGAAGGGGGACACTGTCCCTGTCCTACCCCCGCGTCAAGGAGACGTCATGAAGATTGCCGCCCGGGCCTCAGCCGCTCAGCCCTTCTATGCGATGAGCATCGGCGAACGTGCTGGAATCCTCCAGGCGGAGGGCCACTCGATCGCCAAGCTCAGCCTGGGCGAGCCCGATTTCGGCGCCCCTCCCGCGGTCCGTGAGGAGATGTGCCGCGTTATGGACGGCCGGCCACTGCCCTACTCCCCCGCCCTGGGCCTGCTCGCACTGCGTGAGGCCATCGCGGGCTTCTACCGGGACAGGCACGGCGTCGAGGTCGATCCTGCCCGGATCGTCGTCACCACCGGTGCGTCCTCGGCGCTCCTGCTGGTGGCCGCTGCTACCACCCAGCCCGGTGACGACGTCGTCATTGCCGATCCGTCCTACCCCTGCAACCGGCAGCTGGTGGAGACCTACGGCGGTCGGATCGTTCTGGCGCCCACCAGTCCTGCCAGCCGCTACCAGATGGACCGGGCCGCAGCCGAGGCGGCGTGGACTCCTCAGACGAGCGCGGTCATGCTGGCGACCCCCTCCAACCCCACGGGCACGTCGATCCCCTTCGAGGAGCTGAAGTCGATCTGTGCACTGGCACGCGAACGCAGCGCCTGGCGGATCGTCGACGAGATCTACCTGGGTCTGGCCGATCCAGATGATGACGGCACGCCGGCGCACAGCGTCCTGGAGACCGATCCCGAGGCAATCGTCATCAACTCCTTCTCCAAGTACTTCGGGATGACGGGATGGCGACTGGGCTGGGCGATTCTTCCCGAGCAGCTGGTGGCCCCCGTCGAGAACCTGGCGGTCAACTACTTCCTGTGCGCTTCGACGCCCATTCAGCAGGCCGCACTGGCGGTCTTCTCCCCCGAATCCATCTCCGTGTGCGAGCAGCGCCGCCACGAGCTCCTCGCCCGCAGGAGCATCGTGCTCGATGGGCTGGAACACATCGGCCTTCCGGTCCCAGTCCTGCCCGACGGCGCCTTCTATGTCTACTTCGACGTCTCCTCCACAAGGCTCGACGCCCAGACCTTCTGTCACCGTGCACTTGAGGAGGCGCATGTGGCCCTCACTCCAGGGCAGGACTTCTCCACGACCACAGCCCACTCCCACGTGCGACTGTCCTACGCCGCCTCCCGCGACGAGCTGCACGAGGGAATGAAACGCCTCGAAACTTTCATCAACAACCTGTAAATAAACAGGCATTCAACTCAATAATCCGATGTCGAGCCATGTGCATCAATGTGGCACTCACCTGTTCACATGTTGCACAATTCTCGTCATGTCCGTGCAGACCCTGCTTCTCTCCGCCGCTTTGGCGGTTTTTGGAGTGATCGCCACCATCGAGATCTCCAAAACAATCCATCAAAAAATGCGCTTGCGCCGCGATAAGGCCGCCTCGGCCCCGCACCGGGGTGAGGAGTCCACATGGAATGAGCTCACTGAGCACCATCGGCCTGTCAGGGTCTCCGCGCCCGATGAGTTCACCGCCGGCCCACATGAACGACTCCTGGCGATCTGCGCGCCGTACTCCCTGTGCCGCCGGGACCCGTGGGACCGTCTCACCTGCTCTGATCTTGACGGTACGCGCACCATGCTCTCCCTCGACTGGGGAGTGTGCTCCCGCGCCGACCTCCTCTCCCGGGTTCACTGGCTCATCACCTCCGGCCACCGCTCTGGCTTCGAAGCGGAGCGCGCCCGCTGGGTCGACACCTCGCTGGCGGAGGCTGAACGCCACGAGCTGCGAGAGTCTGCCGAGTCATCCTCAGACGCAGCCGAGACACTGTGGCGTCTTGAGCGCATGCTCAACAACGATCGGGACATCCGCAACGTGGACTTCTCCGCCTGGGACCTGGTCCGTGCCGCCATGCTGACGCGCTGCGGACTCGCGCTGGGCTGGCTGACCGAGGAGGAGACCTGGGACACGCTCTCTATCCTGGACCGCGGCCTGCGGGAGCGTTATCGGAGCTGGACGCAGGTGTCGGAGTCGTTCCGGCTGGCACGCTGGTACTGGAACTCCACGAGCGGTAAGGACGAGCACTTCAACGACCTGCACGACCTCAACCGCTCGCTGGTTCTCCTCAGCCCCGACGGGCCATGGGGAATCATCGGCTGGGACGTCGAGACTCCCGAGCCCTCGTTCCTGATCCTCGACGACCTCCTCGACGCCGGCGTGGCCGCACCACTGAGTGCGGGAGAGCGGAAGCACGCCACACAGTGGGAGCGCTGGGTCGACGATCAGGTCATTGCCCACGGGCAACACCGCCCCCAGCACTTCGGCCCCCACGCCGACCAGCACCACCGGTTCGCCAAGCGCGCCTGAGGAATCGCGTCAACGGCGGCTCTGCAACGAGACGCCGCACTGCGCTCGCCCAGCACCATGACGACGGCTCGGCGTGGGCAGTCAGGTCCGGGCTTGGACTATCCGTGCTTGTACACCATCATCTCTGCTGCTTTGACGGCCCGACGACGACGGGTCTCGGCGCGCTTCGCCTCACCGATCCATCGCGGGTACTCGTTGCGGTGCGATGGAGGCAGGGCCTTGAATATCCTCTCCGCCGCCGTGGCTCGCGCAACTAGCATCGACGTATGCAGGCCAATCCGTACGTGCCCTTCCTACCGCCCCACCACCAGCACGCGGCCTCGCTGGCGCCTCAGTCGACGTGGTGGCGGTGGCGCGGCCATCGTGTGCACATTGCGCGCGCTCCCGAACCGGGGGCACCAGCCCGGGTGCTGCTCGTCCACGGGGCGGGCGGGCACAGCGGGGCGCTGTGGCCCATCGCCGCACTGGTGGCCTCACGCGGCATTGACATCAGTGCCGTCGACCTGCCTCTGTACGGACGCACGAGGTCACTGGATCCTGCAGCCGTGCGTTACGACACCTGGGTCGATCTCCTCATCGACCTCGTTGAGGCTGAGCGCGACCACCGCCCCCTGGTGCTTCTGGGCGCTAGCATCGGCGGCCTTCTCGCCTATGAGGTGGCGGCCCGTTCGCCGCATGTTGCGGCGGTGGCGGCCACGTGTCTGCTCGACCCGGGCGACTTGCATGCCCGGGCGCATATGACGCGTGCAGGAGCACTAGGCGTGCTGGGCGGGCCGTTGTCGGTGCTCGCTCGAGGAGGGCTGGCACGCACCATGGTCTCGATGAGCGTTGTGGCGAATCTGCGGAGGATGAGCCGTGATCGCGCACTGTCTCGTCTGTGCTCTATCGATCCGCGTGGGGGCGCCGCCAGAGTCCCCTTGGGGTTTCTCGCCTCCTACCTGCGGTTCACACACACCCCGCCCGAGCGCAACCGCACGCCGGTGATGCTGCTGCACCCAGGTCGGGACGCGTGGACACCGGTCGACCTCAGCACCCGAGTTCTGTCGCGAGCAGCGGGTCCGGCCGACCTGGTGATTCTGCGCGAGTGCGGTCACTTCCCCGTCGAGGACCCGGGAATCACGGAACTCGTCGACACCGTCGCCGGCCTGGCTCGGCGCCTCGGCTCGCAGAGTGAGGCCTGAGGTAGTGCGGGCACGCCGGTACCAGACCACGCTCATGGTGGACCCGGCCGGACTCGAACCGACGACCGACGCGGTGTAAACGCGTTGCTCTACCAACTGAGCTACAGGTCCAGGTGCAGTGGCGGCCGGGAGCACGTTGCCTGAGCTCCCAGAGCCTGCACACACAATGGACGGTGGAAGCCGCCTCAGCCGGAGACTTTACCGCCTCCGCCGGACGTGCCACCAATCATCTCCGCCACGGAGAGCGGAGAATGTCACGCGGCCATCGGGGTCGCCTCAGCGCCCTCGGCTGGAGACCCTGATGCCACTCCAGTGCTGTCCCATGGAGGCGGCGGAGGTCGCATGCATGCCTGCCGTCTGGGCGGCCTCCTCCACCTCAGCGGCCGGGACGGCGCCGGTGGTGCGCGCTTTGGGCGTCAGCACCCAGATGAGTCCTGCGCCGTCGAGGTTGGCCTGAGCGTCCACGAGGAGATCGGTGAGGTCGTCGACGTCGCCGTCCTCGTCGCGCCACCACACGATGGCCGAGTCGGCCACGTCCTCATAGTCCTCGTCCACCAGAGTGGTTCCGGTCTCGGCCTCGACGGCCTGCCGCAAGGTCTCGTCGACGTCGTCGTCGTAGCCGAACTCCTGAATGATGAGACCGGAGGCGAAGCCGAAAGCCCCACCCGCTGTACTCGCCACGTCTTTACACCGTCCTTCTGGGCCCAGCCCGTCTACCGCCCGCCCGTTGCTGGGCGATGGGTACTAGCCCACCGCACCCGGCACCAGCCGCGCAAGTGAACACGCACGTCAGGTTACCTTGGACTTTCCTTTGAAGGTCGGTTCCGGTGCGGTCGCGTTCTCGAGGCTCCGCTCCCTCTGCCCCAGGAACTGAAATCAACCCATCATTATGTGAGCCACCTCATACGTGAGGTAGGACTTTCCTCCCGTTGGGTGCAGCGTTCGCGCCGTTGCAGGTCGTAGATTAGGGCCGTCATCCACAGTGGCCTGACTTCAGGCGCACGCCGACGCCGCCTTCGGCGCCACGGCACGCAATGAGGCTCAGGCCGACCGCACAGACGCGAGGAAAGAGGATTCCGTGAGCCCCACCAGTGACTCCACGCCGCTCATTGACGGCCTCCTGACGAAGGTGACCGACAACGACCCAGAGGAGACCAAGGAGTGGCACGAGTCCCTCGATGCCCTCATCGCGGACAAGGGCGCCAAGCGTGCGCGCTACATCCTGCTGAGCATGCTGGCTCAGGCCCGACAGAAGAACGTCACGGTCCCCACCGAGACGACGACGCCGTACATCAACACCATCGACGTCGCCAACGAGCCCTACTTCCCCGGCGACGAGAGCGCCGAGCGCACCTACCGGCGCTGGCTGCGCTGGAACGCCGCCGTCATGGTCACCCGAGCCCAGCGCCCCGGGGTCGGGGTCGGCGGACACATCTCCTCCTACGCCTCGACCGCGACCCTCTACGAGGTCGGCTTCAACCACTTCTTCCGCGGCAAGGACCACCCCGGCGGCGGCGACCACATCTTCTTCCAGGGCCACGCCTCACCGGGAAACTACGCCCGCGCCTTCATCGAGGGCCGTCTGACTGAGGCCGACCTGGACGGCTTCCGCCAGGAGGAGTCGCGCCCGGCCGGTGGCCGCGGTCTGCCCTCCTACCCCCACCCGCGCCGTATGGAGGACTTCTGGGAGTACCCCACCGTCTCCATGGGCCTTGGCCCGTCCGAGGCGATCTACCAGGCCTGGTTCGACAAGTACCTTCAGGGCG
>CAJZFF010000012.1 GCA_915069725.1 uncultured Actinomyces sp. | reverse complement strand
CTCTCCGTGCAGCAGGTTGATGATCTGGCGTGGAATAAACTTCTCTGGGTGCTGGCGCGGTCCATAGTTATTGGAACAATTACTGATGGTCGCTTGCAGGCCATGGGACCTCACAAACGCCCGCACAAAATGATCGCTCGCGGCTTTCGATGCGCTGTACGGGCTTGATGGGTTGTACGGCGTCTCAGGGGTGAACTTTTCTGTGCTATCCAGCGGAAGGTCACCGAAGACCTCGTCCGTTGAAATGTGATGAAACCGCGTGCCGTGCGTGGTCGCGGCCTGGATCATGGTGAGTGTCCCCTCCACGTTGGTTCGCTGGAACGCAAACGGATCCTTCAACGAGTTATCATTGTGGCTTTCCGCTGCAAAATGCACAACCACATCCGCCCGTTGAGTCAGAGTGTTGACCAACTGGCGGTCACACACGTCACCGCGAACCAATTCCACCCCCTCAGGCAGGTTCGCCGGATTAGCCGCATACGTCATGCTATCCAGCACCGTCACCTCTGTTTCTGGTTTGGTGAGCAGCGTTCGGTGAACAAAGTTCGAACCAATAAAACCGGCACCGCCGGTGACGAGGATACGCATGCACCCATGGTAGCGGGGCGGCGCTACGCTAGAGGCGTGAAACGCACCTGCATGGTAGACGAAATCATCATGACGGAATACGCCATCGACCTCAGTGCGGTCCGCACCGCACGAGGATTTCTCCAGCTCATGAGTAAAGAATTGTCGTTTCCTGAATACTTTGGTGGCACCTTCGATGCGTTCGAGGAGTGTTTCCGGGATCTGGCGTGGCTTTCTGACGAGCACATCGTGATTCACATTCGCGGCCTGGACAGGGTTGCCGCACGCAACCCCATGTTGGCTGCATCCATCAAGGAGTCCATCCTCTTCTGCGCTGACTACTGGCGTTCGACGAAACAGATAGAGCGGGATGTGCAGATTGAGTTAGCTACAGAAACTCAATAAAGTCCCCCTCGAGTCCATGTTGAGCGGTGTAACGGCACCACCACGCATCAAAATCCTCAGGTTCTGCCGAGTTATACCCGTTGTCTTCCCACCAGTAGCCTTCACCGTAGGCGAGGAGCATGGCTTGGTGATAGACACCATCATGCAAGTTTCCCACCGCATCGACCGATGTTGGTGGGATCTCATTGTCCATCCGTTCTGCAACGTGGCGCTCCGCCCGCTCAGGCGACCATCTCAGATAATGCGTGAGCACTCCAAACAGCAAGAACGCGTAGGTTCGTTGGTGATACACAAGCGACGTGCCATCACAGGCAGTGATCTGGATGTGATCCCGGCACTGTTCAAACATCACACTTTTTCGCTACAATGTTCGATATGGACACTCACATCACTCCAGGCATGATCACTGTTGACTGCACCGACGCACGGGCGTTGGCCCACTTCTGGTCCGAAGCCACCGGCGCTCCCATCATCATGGACTACGAAGGCTACTTTGTCATGGTAGGCACCACCCCCACCCTAGGTTTTCAACGCGTTGATGACCCCACCCCAGGCAAAAACCGCGTGCACATTGATTTTCGTTCCCACGACCGCGAAGCTGCAGTGCGGAGGCTTGAATCGATCGGTGCGGTAGCTCAGAGCGTCGAAACCCTGCCAGACGGCAGCTTCAGCTGGACCGTCATGACCGACCCCGAAGGGAATTTCTTCTGTGTGGGAGACGGCACCGAACACTAGATCACCAATTTTTCCAGTTATGGAACCTTCGTGGTTTTTCGTCGGTCTAAGGAATTGACACACTCATGAAGACCACGGAGGAGGGGGCATGTCCACACTGGAACATGTGGCAGCACGCATTCATGCTGACTTCGCGGAACTACTCTCCATTGTTGGAAACGCCCCCTCCCCCGACCTTGTGGTAGGCAACCTCGACCACATCAAAACCATCGAGCAGGCATGCAATATCAAAGCCGCATTTGATTCACTTGTCGCCTACTCCGCCGACCAAGCCATCAATAGGCAACTGATCACCGCCGACACCGCCACGGACTTCCTCATGGACGAGCTGAACCTATCATTTCAGGAAGCCAACAATCGCCTCCGACGCGGCTACGTTGATCATGCGCCCCTGCCGCAGGACACCGTGGGCGACCCCGGCAGTGATGGCAACACTGCCGGCAATACGGACGGCAGTACGGACGTCAAGGACCTCAAGGCGGCTGCGGGTAGCGCTGACTCAGGGGCGATGAGGGTCGAGGCTCTTGCCAAGGACGTCACGCCGGACTCCGTCAAGGGCACCGGAGCGGCTCACTCGGCTGCTGGCAGCAGCACTGCCGAGACCCGCCTGGGCGGGACGTGGGCGTCCCCGGATGCTCAGAACGCCGCGACCATCGGCGTCGTGCCCTCCACGTCCGCGGCGGCCAAGAAGGCCCGGACCAAGGCGCGCGGGCCCTGGTACCGCCGTCGCGCCGTCGTGGGCGCTGCCGGGGTGGCGCTGCTGGCGGGCTCCTTCGGGGCCGGGTGGGGGACCAACGAGCTCCTCGGCTCCAACTCCCAGCACGGTCAAGCCCAGCAGCAAGGAGCCGGCAACGGTCAGGGCATGCCCGGAGGGGGCCAGGGAGGTCCCGGCGGGGGAGGCCCCGGTGGCCAGGGCGGGCCCGGCGGGCAGATGCCCGGAGGCGGCCCCGGCGGACAGGGTGGCCAGGGAGGCCCCGGCGGTCAGAACGGACAGGGCGGCCAGGGCGGTCCGGGAGGAGGCTCCGGTGGAGCCGGCCGGACCACCCCCAACGGGGACGCCTCCAGTGGTTCCGGCTCGGGCTCGAGCGGCGACCAGCAGTCGGGCTCCGGCTCGGGTGATGGCAACCAGAAGGGCGGCTCAGGCTCCTCGGGCGTTCTCCAGCAGCAGGACGCCTCTCCGAGCACGCAGGGCTGAGGCCGCCGGCGCCACCGCCCACAGAACAACATTCTCTTCAAAGGCGACGCGTATTCGTGTCGCCTTTGAAGTTCTTGTCGGTGTGTGCAGATTCGGTTACGGTCGCTGGCACGCCTCGCATCACGCACCCTGATGACACGGAGGAGAGGAACCCGATGACTGACGCACACCCCCGCATGGCGTTGGGCACCATGCACTTCGGAACCCGCCTGTCCGCTACCCAGTCCCGCGAAATCCTCGACGCCTACCTGGATCTGGGCGGCCAGTGGATCGACACTGCGAACTGCTACGCCTTCTGGGGAGCCGAGTCCGGCCTCGGGGGCCAGAGCGAGACCGTCATCGGTCAGTGGCTCGCTGATCGCGGCGTGCGCGACCAGGTGAGGATCAGCACCAAGGTCGGTGCGGAGCCGACCCGCCCCCACGGTTTCCCGGCCGCCGTGGAAGGTCTGGGCAGGGAGACCGTCAACCAGGCCATTCGGGACAGCCTGCAGCGTCTGCAGACGGAGCGCGTCGACATGTACTGGGCCCATATGGAGGACCGGGAGCAGTCGGTCGCGGATGTCGCGGAGACCTTCGGTGCCCTGGTTGACCAAGGGCTGACCGCGCGGATCGGGCTGTCCAACCATCCGGCCTGGTACGCCGCCGCAGCCAACGTGCACGCCGAGCAGCGGGGCTCAGCCGGCTTCAGCGCCCTGCAGCTGCGGGAGTCGTACCTCCATCCGAGGCCGGATACCCCGGTTGAGGGGGAGGACCACCCCCACGGGATGATGACCATCGAGAGCAAGGACCTCGCCGAGCGCTGCGGACTGGACCTGTGGGCGTACACGCCGCTGCTGACCGGCGCCTACGAGCACCCGGAGCGCCCACTGCCCGAGGCCTACAGGCACCCGGGGACTGACAAGCGGCTGACGGCGCTGCGCACATGGTCGGAGCGTCTTGCCATGAAGCCGAGCCAGGTCGTCCTGGCCCTTCTCAGCGCCCAGCAGCCAACCATCACCCCGATCGTGGGCGTCAGCAGCGTCGCCCAGCTCGCTGACGCCGTCGAGGCCACCCGCTTCAGTCTTCCGCAGGAGGCCGTCGAGGAGCTCAACGCAGCCGGCTAGATGTACGGCTAGACCGAGCGGCTCCGAACCGGCGACCAGCAGGACCACCGCCCACAGAACAACATTTTCTTCAAACGCGACGCGTATTCGTGTCGCCTTTGAAGTTCTTGTCGGTGTGTGCAGATTCGGTCGCGAGCGCTGGGGTCGGGTCTGGGCGAGGGAAGGTGATGGCCGCCGCTATTCCACCGCCGGGTGTGGGGAGGATGACGTCGCCAAGCCGTGGCGTGAACTGGCCCCGGCGGTACGCCCCCCACTACACTCCCCGGAGCAAAGGCACCGACCCGGCCATCACCGGCGAGCCTCCGGAAGAACCGGACCTCGGCGCACCAGCGCCGTCGGCCCGCAGTAGAACCGGACGGGACAGCCCGTCACAGCTGGAAACGAAGTGGTCGTGCACGCCGTCCCCGTCGGGGCATGCAGCACGGCAAGCGAGGTGGTACCGCGGTGCGGCACCAGCCGGGCACCAGTCCCGGTCGGGAGCCGACGTCGTCCTCGTCAGGCCCCGGGCACCCGCCCGAGGCGGCAGGAACGAGTGAGACGAGAGCACACCGCGATGGCTGAGAAGATGGCTGACAGCACCACCGCCGACGGCAGCGAGCCGACCGGCGCCGCCTTCTACCCCCTGCACCGCCCGGGGGAGCAGATCGACCCCTCGCCCTCCTTCCCCGCCATCGAGGAGGACGTCCTGGCCTACTGGAAGGCCGACGGCACCTTCCAGGCCTCCATCGACAACCGCGGCGAGCCCTGCGACGAGTTCGTCTTCTACGACGGCCCGCCCTTCGCCAACGGCCTGCCCCACTACGGCCACCTGCTGACCGGATACGTCAAGGACGCCGTCGGGCGCTACCAGACCCAGCGCGGCAAGCGCGTCGAGCGCCGCTTCGGCTGGGACACCCACGGCCTGCCCGCCGAGCTCGAGGCCCAGCGCCTGCTCGGCATCGACGACGTCACCGAGATCACCCGCCCCGGCGGCATCGGCATCGAGAAGTTCAACGAGGAGTGCCGTAGCTCCGTCCTGCGCTACACCAAGGAGTGGGAGGACTACGTCACCCGCCAGGCCCGCTGGGTCGACTTCGACAACGACTACAAGACCCTCGACCCCGACTACATGGAGTCGGTGCTGTGGGCCTTCAAGCAGCTGTGGGACAAGGGTCTGGCCTACCAGGGCTACCGCGTCCTGCCCTACTGCTGGCACGACCGCACCCCCTTGAGCAACCACGAGCTCAAGATGGACGACGACGTCTACCAGGACCGCCAGGACAACACGGTCACGGTGGGCCTGCGCCTGGAGGAGCCGCTGCGCCAGGGCGCCGAGCGCCCCGAGCTGGTCCTCATCTGGACCACCACGCCCTGGACGCTGCCCTCCAACGTGGCCATCGCCGTGGGGCCCGACGTGGAGTACGTGACCGTCCACGTCGATGAGGACCTCGACTCGCCGGTGGCCGGCCAGGACGTCGTCATCGCGAAGGACCTGCTGGGCGCCTACGCCCGCGAGCTCGGCGAGGACCCGCAGGTGCTGGCCACCTGCACCGGGGCCGACCTGGTGGGGCGGCGCTACCACCCGATCTTCGACTACTTCGACGACGCCGCCCACCGGGCCGAGGGCGCCGCCCCCGGGCCGAACGCCTGGACGATCATCGCCGCCGACTTCGTGACCACCTCCGACGGAACCGGCCTGGTGCACATGGCCTCGGCCTTCGGTGAGGACGACATGATCGCCTGCTCCGAGGCCGGCATCGAGACGGTCGTGCCCGTCGACGACGGCGGCTGCCTGACCGAGGAGATACGCGACTACGCCGGGCTGCAGGTCTTCGAGGCCAACAAGCCCATCGTCGCCGACCTGCGCGACGGCACCGGCCCCCTGGCCCGCCGCGACGAGAGCCGGCGCGCCGTCCTGGTGCGCCAGGCCTCCTACGTGCACTCCTACCCGCACTGCTGGCGCTGCCGCAAGCCGCTCATCTACAAGGCGGTCTCCTCCTGGTTCGTGCGCGTCTCGGCGATCCGCGACCGCATGGTCGAGCTCAACCAGGACATCGACTGGTACCCCGGCCACATCAAGGACGGCATCTTCGGCAAGTGGCTGGCGAACGCGCGCGACTGGTCGATCTCCCGCAACCGCTTCTGGGGCGCGCCCATCCCGGTGTGGGTCAGCGACAACCCCGACTACCCGCGCACCGACGTCTACGGCTCCTACGCCGAGCTCGAGCGCGACTTCGGCGTGAAGGTCACCGACCTGCACCGCCCCTTCATCGACACCCTCGTGCGGCCCAACCCCGACGACCCCACGGGCAAGTCCATGATGCGCCGCATCCCCGACGTCCTGGACTGCTGGTTCGAGTCCGGCTCCATGCCCTTCGCCCAGGTGCACTACCCCTTCGAGAACGTCGAGTGGTTCGAGTCGCACTACCCGGGCGACTTCATCGTGGAGTACATCGGCCAGACCCGCGGTTGGTTCTACACCCTGCACGTGCTGGCCACCGCGCTGTTCGACCGGCCCGCCTTCACCTCCTGCGTCTCCCACGGCATCCTCCTGGGCAACGACGGGGCGAAGATGAGCAAGTCGCTGCGCAACTACCCGGACGTCTCCATGGTCTTCGACCGCGACGGGGCCGACGCCATGCGCTGGTTCCTGCTCTCGGCGCCGGTCATGCGCGGAGGCAACCTCGTGGTGACCGACAAGGCCATCCGCGACACCGTGCGCCAGGTGGTGCTGCCGCTGTGGAACACCTGGTACTTCTTCGCCCTCTACGCGGGCCAGGTGGGTCAGTCCGGCTACGTCACGAGTGGCGTCGACCTGGACGACGCGAGCCTGTTCGCCAAGCACGGCGGCCTGCACGTCATGGACCGCTACGTCCTGGCCCGTACCAAGGACCTGACCGAGACGGTGGCCGCCCAGATGGACGGCTACGACATCACCGGGGCCTGCGCCACGATCCGTGACTTCCTCGACGTGCTCACCAACTGGTACCTGCGCACCTCGCGTCAGCGCTTCACCGACGGCGAGACGGCCGCCTTCGACACCCTGGCCACCGTGCTGAGGGTGCTCACCGAGGTCATGGCGCCGCTGGCGCCGCTGGTGAGCGAGGAGATCTGGCGGGGCCTGACCGGTGGGCGCTCCGTGCACCTGACCGACTGGCCCGTGCTGCCCGGCCACGTCGCCAACGCCGAGCTCGTGGCAGCCATGGATGAGGCCCGAGCCGCGGTCTCGGCCGCCCTGAGCCTGCGCAAGGCCGAGAAGCTGCGCGTGCGCCAGCCGCTGCGCAGCCTGACCATCGCCACGGCCGACCCGGCCGGGCTGGCCCCCTTCCGCGAGCTCGTGGCCGAGGAGGTCAACGTCAAGGAGGTACGGGTCATGGACGCCGAGTCCGCCGGCTACGAGGCCCGAACGGACCTGGCCCTCAACCCGCGCGCCTTCAGCCCCGAGGTCCGCAAGCTCACCTCCAAGCTCTTCGCCGCCGTCAAGGCGGGCCAGTGGGAGCTCACCGAGGACGGTGACGTGCGCTTCAACGACGTCCTGCTCGATGGCGCCCCCGTAGTCCTGGAGGCGGAGGACTCCGCCTTCACCCTGACCACCCGCATCGAGGTCGACGACGACTCCCTGGCCGCCACCATGCTGCCCTCGGGGGCCTTCGTGGTCCTGGACACCGCCCTCGACAACGCCCTGGAGGCCGAGGGCTGGGCCCGCGACCTAGTGCGTCTGGTCCAGGACGAGCGCAAGGCCGCCGGCCTGCACGTGGGGGACCGGATCCGCCTGGAGCTGAGGGTTCCGCAGGACAAGGACGCCTGGACCGGTGCCCACCTGGACCTCATCAAGCGTGAGGTCGGCTGCGTGGACGCCTCCGTCGTGGCCGACCCGGCCGTGAAGGAGCCCACCGCCACGGTTGAGAAGGTCGCCGAGGTAAGGGAGAGCTGACCCAGCAGCCGAACAGGCTGCGTCGTGGGGTCGGCCGGACCGATGAGCTCGGTCTGGCCGACCCCACTCCTGCATCCAGGTCGGAGAGCCGGGAGTGCGTCACTCGGGAGAGAGACGAGCTGAGGTTCTCCCGCCCTAGCCCAGTGATGTCATCGTGGTGATGAGCTGCCGGGAGGCGTGCTGCACACGGCGACGCGAAGCCGATCCGACACGTCGGTCGGTTAACTTTCCTATTACCTGAGGTGTGATGCAGAATAATTCCGTTGCTCAGCCACCAGGACCTGGTTGAGCAACGGTGCTCCTCCTCCCGCGGTTCGCCTCTCCCGTCTCCCGGTCGCATGCTTCCTACCGCCATGACGGCGGTAGGGGGAACGTCGTGCGCAGCTTTCTCCCTGGAGCAGGCTCGCTGGTGGCCTTGGTTGTGAGAGGTACGGACGATGAGTATCAAGGGTGCTGCAGAAGCAGTTCTTCCCCCGCCGGCTCAGGGGTGGTTGAAGCAGGCGATCTACCATCGCAACTGTCACCTGTCGCCGCCCCAGTACCGTGCAGCCCTCAAGCACTGGTACTGGCTCTTCAAGGGCCGGCCCTGCCACTTGGAGGCGCCGCGCACCATGACTGAGAAGATCCACTGGCTCAAGCTCTATGACTCCACACCCCTCAAAGGGCGTCTGGCGGACAAGTTCCTGGTGCGCGAGTGGGTCGCCGACACGGTGGGGGAGGAGTACCTCGTACCCCTGCTGGGTGTGTGGGACTCGCCTGACGAGATCGACTTCGCCTCCCTGCCGAGCAGCTTCGCGCTCAAAGCCACGCACGGCTCGGGGTGGAACATCCTCGTGCCGAACAAGAGCGCTCTTGATGAGGAGTGGGCCCGTCGACGCCTCGGGGAGTGGCTCGGCCTGCGTCAGGCGATGAAGGGCGGCTTCGAGCTGCACTACGAGTACTGCGAGCCGCGCATCGTGTGCGAGCGCTTCCTGCGTGATGGCACAGGGGGGCTGCGGGACTACAAGTTCATGGTGTTCGACGGCGTCGTCCAGTTCGCCTTCACTGTGGACAGGCGTGCGGGGCGCGCGATGCGGGGGACTTACCTGCCGGACTGGACCCGAGCCCCCTTCGAGTACACCTGCGAGGCTGTTCGCGCCCCGGACGTTCCCCCGCCGAGCGGCCTGGAGACCATGCTCCAGCTGGCCAGCAGGCTCGGGAAGGGGTTTGCCTGCGCGCGCATTGACTTCTATGAGGTGCGGGGACGCGTCTACTTCGGTGAGATCACCTTCACCGATGCCGATGGGTTGTCTGAATTTGCTCCCGCTCGCTACAACCGTATATTCGGTGATCGAATCGTCCTTCCCGAGAAGAAGTCGTTCAAGGGTGTCATACTGTGATGGTTTAACACTCAGGGGATGGTGTCTGTAGATTTTCTACGAAGATCGTCGTGCTCGGTGAGTGAGACCTCTCAAGTCTCTCGATGTGCATGAGGGCTTTCTCATTAAATCCGTCGGTTACTTGCCCTCTTCGGGCTCTTGCGTGTTACTGTCTGTGTCATTAATTCTGGCGCTCCTTCGTGGGGTTTCCTGACTGTTGCTTCATGTTGGTGAGTGCTGTGTCCTATCAGTCCTGAATAATGACAGGTGGTATGCGGATGACGCTCGAGGACCTTCTTCATCTAACTCGTCGACGTTTCGGATCTCTCGCGCTGGCGATCGTGATCTGCGTACTTTTGTCAGTAGCGTTCGCTTTCGTGACGCCGAGTTCCTATACGGCGACGGCTCAGGCCTACCTGCACGTGGAGGTGGGTGGGGACCCGGGGCTGAACACGCAGTCCCACTACAACGCGGCACAGCTCGCCGACTTGAAGGCCGAGTCCGCCGTTCCGGTCTTCACCTCGGAGGCGGTCGCCCAGCGCGTGATCGAGTCCCTCAAGCTGGATGTCACCCCGGAGGAGCTGGCCTCCTCGGTGTCGGCGACGCGGACGCCTGAGACCGTGTCGGTGCAGGTCTCCGTGGAGGCCTCCACCTCGCGTCAGGCTCAGGTTCTGGCCGATGAGGTCGTCCGTCAGACGGCCGAAGAGGTGACTGAGCTGGAGGGCAGTGATTCTCCGGTGAAGATCTCCCTGCTGTCCTCCGCCGAGCTGGTGAGTGCCACTCGGTCCCCGGCCCTGGTCACCTGCGTGGGGGTGGGGCTGCTGGCCGGGCTGGTTCTGGGGTACGTGTGGATTCTCGTCCAGGAGCTGCTCGATAAGAGCCTCAAGGGACCTGAGGATGTGCGCAAGGCCCTGTCGGCGCCCGTGCTCGGTGTCCTGCCGAAGGATCCTTCGCCTCTGCGACTGGGGCGTGGTGCGCAGACGGAGGTCGAGGAGCGGCTTCGGGCCACTCGCACCAATGTGCTTCACGCCCTGTCTCACGGGGCTCGGCAGGTCGTGGTCGTCACCTCTGCTGGTCCGCGGGAAGGGGCCTCGACGACGGCTGCCGGCCTGGCGCGGGTCCTGGCTCTGTCCGGTCATCGGGTCGTCTTGGTCGGGGGAGACCTGCGCTCGCCAAGTGCTGTCGGCGCCCCGGGCGCCCCAGGACTCGCGGAGGTCCTGGTCGGGACGGCTCGTCTCAGCCAGGTCCTGGTCGAAGGCGAGGTGCCGGGTCTGGAGCTCCTGCCTGCCGGCGACATGCCCGGGAACCCCTCTGAGCTGCTCGGCGGCCGCAACATGAGCGACCTCCTGCATCATCTGGCCGCAGACCGCATCGTGATTATCGATGCGCCTCCGGTGTGCCGTTTCACCGACGCCGTGGTGCTGGCCGAGTATGCCGGTGGAGTCCTCCTCGTGGCGCGAGCCGGGCGCACGTCTGCCGAAGAGCTTCGCGAGGCGGCGCTGGCTGTGGGGCAGGGAGGCGGGCACATGCTCGGCGTGGTGCTTACCAACGTGTCCGATCCCGGGCGCGGTAGTCGGAGTGTCCAGGCCGGCGTCACTCATGCGGAGAGCGCAACCGTCTAACCCTTCTTTCTCAGCGCGCGGCACGTGCGCAGAGAGTCGAGTCGTGACGTCAAGGATATTTATTTAAATGTTACCTTGCGGCGGCACTGACGTTAGTCGGCGGGGTGTGCGCTCCGGGTTCCTGCTGTAATGAATCTTGACGCTTCAGGCTCTCGGGTTCAGCGGCCTGTGGATTTATACCATTGCACCGAAGTGGATCTGTTGGTAAACGATGATTGACGTATGATCTCACCAAAATCTTCCAATCGGTGACTCTTGGTGTTAGATTAATGCTGAGCATTAAATACGGAATCTAATAGTGATGGTTCAATGGGTTCCGTATGCCCTTTTCTGTGCCGTTTCCTCCTGTTGAGCAGTAGGAGCCGCATCCCCAAGTCCGTCCCGCGAAGCAGTGAAACCTGCTCGCCCATATACAGATTGAAATCCTGATGACATTTGAAATCTGTCGCTCCAGCCAGCGTCAAACGCTTGATCGGAGTTCCTCACTCTCAGGCGGTGTGTCCCATGCTCCTCAGCAGGCTCAATGGAGCGTGACGACTCATGGCTGATGCACGGCAGGACTCCCATGGCACCACTGGCCGTGATGAGCGCAGTACCGAGGTGAGCCGCCCTGGCGCGCCTCAGCCCGCACGATCCCTCGCAGTGCCGGGGGGTGCCACCGCGGGCGCCCCTTCGGCACCGGGCTCAGCGCCCGTGAGACCGTCGGACTGCGGCGCGCAGCGGGGAGGCTTCGCCCTGTGCCGGCTCGAGCCGGTCGCCCTGATGCTCGTCGACTTCCTGGCCACGTACGTGGCGCTGTACTCCGCGGCCTGGGGGACCACGAAGTGGGCGACCGCCACGGGGGCGACCGGCGGCCTCCTTGCCGTCGGGGTGCTCGGGATCGTCAACGTGGGCGTCTTCGCCACTTTCAAGATGTACAACAGCCTGTGGCGCTACGCCTCGATGGCGGAGGCGCTGAGGATTCTGTACGCGACCGTCGTCGGCTCGATCTGCGGCGATCTGCTCTTCTCCCTGGCCTTCGATGGTGGGCTGTCCGTGCGTTCCTACGTCATGGCCTGGGCGCTGCTCGTCATCATGACCGCGGGGACTCGCCTCGCCGTCCGGGCGCTGTGGCACAGCCGCGCCCAGCGCAGCGCTCGCGCAGGCGAGCCGGGTCCCCGGCCCCGTACCCTCATCGTGGGAGCCGGGCAGACCGGTTCTCTGACCATCAAGCGCATGCACCTGGGGGACGAGGACATGTGCGGAGAACCGGTGGCCCTGGTCGACGACGACATGACCAAGCACGGTCGCCACGTCCACGGCGTCAAGGTCTACGGCGCGTGTGACGACATCCCCCGCATCGCCCAGGAGTGCCGGGCCGAGCAGATCGTCCTGGCCTGCCCCTCGGCGCTGGCCTCCGAGCGTCAGCGCATCCTGTCCATCTGCCTGACAACGGGCCTGAGGATCCTCACCCTCCCGAACGTACGGGACCTGGCCCAGCAGGATAACGGGCGGATCGCACTGCGGGAGGTCGAGATCTCCGAGCTGCTCTCCCGTGACGAGGTTGCCTTCGACTCCACAGGGATGGGGTACGTGCGCGACCAGGTCGTCCTGGTCACCGGCGGTGGTGGCTCCATCGGCTCTGAGCTGGTCCGTCAGCTCATCGAGGCCCGGCCCAGCCAGATCATCATCTTCGACGTCTACGAGAACACGGCCTACGAGCTGCTCCACGAGATGCAGCCCAAGGCAACCGAGCTGGGGGTGACGCTCTCGGTCGTCATCGGCTCAGTGACCAACGAGCGCATCGTCCGCGACTGCTTCCAGCGGTACCGGCCCAAGGTCGTCTTCCACGCGGCTGCCCACAAGCACGTGCCGCTCATGGAGGACAACGCCCGTGAGGCCGTGGAGAACAACGTGCTGGGCACCTGGGTCGTCTGCCGTCTGGCGGAGGAGCTCGGCTGCAGCC
>CAJZFF010000011.1 GCA_915069725.1 uncultured Actinomyces sp. | reverse complement strand
GTTGGAGCTCCCCGCACCACCGCCACCGTTGAGCGCCGAGGCGACGATGCCGACGGCGACGAATGCGCCGATGCCGGTGAGAATCTTGTGGCGGGCGAACCAGGAGCGCTTCGGCTCGGGAGCGGGCATGCCCATGCCTGCGGCCGGGGCGGGGAAGCCCGCGGCGGGGACACCGGTGGGGACACCGGCGGGTGAGGAAGGGACTGGGTTGACGGGGCTGGTCATGATGGGTCCTTCGAGATGCGGGAGGTGAGGCACTGAGCGGGATGCGGCAGTGCCCATCACGGTGTGTCGTCACCGGAGCTGACGGGATCAGCTGACGGGAACAACGATGGCCCCGGCTGTGGGCCGCGCACATCGACCGATGAGTCCGAGGCGGCCGTCCGAAAGGGCACTCATCGCGACTGACCAAAAGGACGATGCCTCCCGCGCTCTAGCGCCCGAATCGTGTCCTATCGGGCGATCATGCGTGTCAGTGCCCGGTTCTACAGTGAGCACATGTCAGTCCCCACCTACCCGCCCACTCCTGGACCCGGCACCCCACCCGTGTCGGGCTGGAGCGGTAGTCCTGGGCACGGTCGGACTGAGCCCGCTGCGCCCACCGTCGGGGCGCGGGCCCTGCCATACCCGTCGACCCCACCGGCCTACCCCTATCCCGCCTATCCGGGATATCCGGGGTACCAGGGGTACGCGGGGTACGCGGGACTCGCCCCGCATCCCTCATACCCCGCTCCTTCCGCTGCTCCCAGCACTCCTGCGGCGTCGGACCCGCGCCTCCGCCCCCCGATGACTGCGACTCCCTCCACCCCTGCGCCGTACACGCCTGTAAGACCGGCTCGGTCGTTCACGGAGTCCCTGTCCCCGTCGCAACGTCGTGCCCTGCACGTCACCCTGACGATCCTGCGATCCCTGGGCCTGTTTGCCCTGTGCGCCATGGGGTTCCTTATCGCGCTGGGAACACGTTTCAACCATGAGCAGGTTCTCAAGGAGAGCCATCACCCAGTGCTCGAAGCCGCTGGAATCCTCACGGGGCTGGGGCTTCTCGTTGCGTTCTTCCTGCGTCGGCGCTGGCCGGTGCCCATCACGGTCGCCTCGGCGCTCGCGGGCATCGGGGTCTACCTGGACACCACCGTGGGACTCATCGCCTTCACCACCGTGGTGCGCCGGTCCCGGTCCCTGCGTGACCCTGTCCCGTGGGCCACGGGCGTGCTGCTCGCCGTCGGCACCCTGACGGCGCTCTTCCGGGACGCGAGTTACGGGGCCACCGGGAGCTCGATGATTGGCGCCTTCAACTCATCCTCCCCCGACCCTCATGCCGTGACCCATGTGTCGGTGCTGCAGGTGCTGTTCCTCGCGGTCGTGGCCATGTCCCTGCCGGTCGCCGTCGGACTGTGGCTGCGTGCACGTGATGGGGAGAAGAAGGCACGCCGCCGCGCCCAGGAGGCGGCCGACGCCTCAGCCCAGGCCGAGCGCACCGCCCAGGAGCAGACCCGGACCTCCACCCGGTTGGCGGACACTGTCAGCCTGCAGGCCGAGCGTGAGCGGGTGGCTCGCGAGGTGCATGACGGACTCGGCCACCGCCTGTCGCTGCTCGCCCTCCACGCCGCCGCCCTGGAGCAGGGCGTCCTGGAGACGTCGGAGAGCTCGAATGCCCCAGAGGGCTCGCAGGCCTCGGACTCAGCCGGCGCCGTCGGCGAGGATGATCCGCGGGCCGCCGCCCAGCGCGTGCGACAGGAGGCCCAGGGTGCCATGCGGGACCTGCGTTCCCTGCTCGCCGTGCTGCGCGAGCCGGTGGGGGCGGTCGAGCCCGCCCCGCGCCTGGAGGATCTCAGAGAGGTGGTGGACGGGGTCCTTGCCGCCCGCCAGCCGCTGAGCTCGTCGATCTACCTGGACCGTGCTGCGCAGGCCGACGAGGTGCTCTCGCGAGCCGTCTACCGGATCGTCCAGGAGTCCCTGACCAACGCCCGCAAGCACTCGCCCGGTACGAGTGTGCAGCTGCGCGTCGAGGGCGGTCCGGACACCGGTATCGACATCACCTGCTCCAACCGGATCTCTCGGACCGAGCCGGAGGCTCACAATGCGGAGGCTCCCGAGGCAGAGGCCGGTGAGGCGCCTCAGGCCGCGGGCGCTGACCGAGGCGCAGCGTCAGGACCTGGAGTCGTCGTCGGCGACCCCCAGGGCGGCTCGGGCCTGCGCGGCATGGCCCAACGGGCGGCGATCTGCGGCGGCACGTTCCACGCCGGCCCCGACGGCCAGGGCAGGTTCGTCGTGAGCGCGCACCTGCCCTGGCGCTCGGCGGAGTCACCCCGCACCAGTCGCTGAGCGGCCGCCAACCAGTATCTGAACAGCCCGAGATCGGAGATACCGGTCTGCGCGCAGCTCACGGGGATGCACCATCTGGGGCCTGGGCCGTTGGGATGGTGAATGTGTGGGCGCACGCACCTAGGCTGGTCCCGTGCCCGATCCCTCCGCCGCCCCGGCCTCCTCGGCCTCCTGGTCCGCTTCCCCCGCACCGGCCCGCCCGGTCCGTGTCATCCTCGTCGACGACGACCCACTGACCCGCGCCGCCATCAAGCCGCTCCTGAGGCCGAGCCAGGACTACGTCGTCGTCGCCGAGGCCGGAGACGGCCGTGAGGCGATTGACGTGGTGGGTCGTATCGAGGCCGATATCGTGCTCATGGACCTGGGCATGCCCGTCATGGACGGGATCGAGGCCACCCGCCAGATCTGTGCTGCACCGCGCCACCCCCACGTCGTGGCGCTGACCACCTGGGACGTCGACGACGCCGTCGTGCGCGTCATTGAGGCCGGTGCGGTGGGCTACCTGCTCAAGTACTCCGCCTCCGAGGAGCTCCAGGCCGGGCTGCGTCGGGTCATGGCGGGCGAGTCGGTGCTCTCGCCGGGGGCGCTTGCCGAGCTGCTGCGATATGTGCGTTCCCAGCCGACGGCCCCGACGATGACGGCCTATGACCTTCGCTCTCAGGAGCGTCAGCACGCCGTGGCCCAGGCTCAGCAGGCAGCGGCGGGGCTCAGCCGGCGCGAGCTCGAGGTCATCGCCGCGGCCGCCGAGGGACTGACCACTGAGGAGATCGCGAACCGGCTGTACATCTCGGTCTCAACCGTCAAGGCCCACCTGCGCAGTGCGCAGGAGCGGGTCGGTGCCCGTAACCGGGTGCACCTGGCGGTCCTCGCCGAACGCGCCGGGCTGCTGGGATAGGGGTGAGCCACCCCGACCGGTGAGGGCCGGCGGCGCGCGCCTGCCTGATTCGGGCGTCGCGGCTGGGGGCATCCTGCGCGCCCGGGGACGGGAATGCTGTCCCCGACGGCGTCGAATGCCCCCGGATGGAAGGACACGCACCCTGCCGCGTGGAATGTCCCCGTCGTAGGCGATGGCCAGCTGGATGCAGGTGCCCAGAGCCGGAGGACGCACCTGAAGGCTCGCGGTCTGTACCCGCAGGGGCCGTGCTCGTGGCCTCAGGTGCGTTCTCGACGACGTGCGGGCTCGGTTGTCCGCGCGTACGGAGTGGCAGGAGGACGGCAGGGTACTTCCGCGACGGAAACCAGGGGCAGCTGTCCGCACAGACGGAATGCCAGAGGACCGGCGAGGTGCATCCCGACGCGCAGGACTGGCCGCACCTCCGGGGCTGACGGTGATCGTCACAACACGGTCCCATCGAAAAGAGGTGACTGGTGTCCCAGGCCAGGAAAGCCTGGAACACCAGTCATCTGAGCGAAGAGGACACCCCTCGCGCGGTGCGATGGACCGTCAGGCGTTCAGCCGACGCCGTTGTTGGCGTTCCCACCGCCAGGATTGGGGTTACCCGGCTGCGGCTGCTGCTGGTTGTTGTTGTTATTGTTGTTGTCACTGTCTTTACCGGAGGAGACCGTGAGGGTGACGGTCGAACCGGCGCTCACCTGTTCGCCGGCCTTCGGGCTCGTGCCGATGACCTTATTTGCGTCCACCTTGTCAGAGGTCTTGGTGATGACGGTGACGTTGAGTCCGAGCTTCTGCAGATCGGCAGTTGCTTCCTCGACGGTCTTTCCGTTGAGGTTACTGGGAATCGTCACTTTGGCCGCGCCGCTGGAGAAGCTCACAGTGATCGTGTCTCCCGAGGAGACGCTGGAGCCCGCGGCCGGGTTGGAAGAGACGGCCTTGCCGCGCTCGACCTCAGCAGAGGCGACGTCGTCGCCCTTCTTGAACTGCAGGCCGGCGTCCTCAATGGACTTCTTCGCCGTGGCCTCGTCCTGGCCGGAGACGTCGGGGACGGAGGTGTTCCCGGTGGAGAGCACCAGGTCCACCGTGGTGCCGCGCGCAACGGAGTTCCCCGCCTGCGGGTTGGTGTAGATGACCCGGTCCTTGGCGACCGTGGCGGAGTCCTCCTGGGAGGTGTTTCCGCCTTCGAGCCCGGCCTCCTTGAGGGCCTTGCGGGCGTCCTCCTGGGTCTTGCCGGACAGGTCGGGAACCTTGACCATCGCCGATCCGGTGGAGAAGTGCACGGTGACGGTGGAGCCCGGCTCGACCTTCGTGCCCTTGCCCGGGTCGGAGGAGACGGCCAGTCCCGCACCGACCTCCTCGTTGGCGACCTCGTCCTTGGCGAACTTCAGGCCGGCGTCCTCAATGGTCTTCCTGGCCGATTCCTCGTCCTGACCGGAGGTGTCGGGGACCTCCACCTTACTGATGGTCGGACTCGGCGTCGGGGTGGGTACGTTGTCGAAGGCTCCCGAGGCCCACCGTCCGGCGACGATGGCCAGCGCCACGAACAGCAGGAACACGAGGACCCAGATCCAGGCATGGCTCTTGGACTTCTTCTCGGGCTCCTCGCTCTCCTTCACCGTGGACGCCGGAGAGGGCCCGGAGGCCACCTGGGCGAAGGTCGAGGTGGGCTGAACCGGCTCGGCCTCCGGCGAGGCCATGACCGAGGTGGCCGGGGACCAGGAGTCGGCGGCCGGCGCGGCCACGGACAGGCCCCGGGCGGCCGCCTGCAGGTCGGCGCGCATGTGGGCGGCGTCCTGGTAGCGGTCCTCGCGGCTCTTGGCCAGGGACTTGAGGATCACCCGGTCCAGGGACTCGGGCACATCGGCCGCCAGCGAGGAGGGGCGCTTGGGAATCTCCCGCACGTGCTGGTAGGCGATGGCCACGGCGGAGTCGCCCTGGAAGGGCGGCTGGCCGGTGAGCAGCTCGTAAAGAAGACACCCGGTGGAGTACAGGTCCGAGCGGGCGTCCACGGACTCGCCGCGGGCCTGCTCCGGGGAGAGGTACTGGGCGGTGCCCACCACCGTGTGGGTCTGGGTGACCGTGGAGGCGGAGTCCTCAATGGCCCGCGCAATGCCGAAGTCCATGACCTTCACGGCGCCGGTGGAGGTCAGCATGATGTTTCCGGGCTTGATGTCACGGTGGACGATCCCCACCCGGTGGGAGTACTCCAGGGCGTCCAGGACCCCGGAGACGATCTCCGCGGCCTCAGCGATTGGGACGGCCTCGCCCTCACTGAGGAGCTCACGCACCGTGTGCCCCTCGATGTACTCCATGACGATGTAGGGGACGGTGCGGCTGGCGCCGCCCGGCTGGAGGAGCTCCTCCTCACCGGAGTCATAGACGGCGACGACGGCGGGGTGGTTGAGCGCCGCCGCGGACTGGGCCTCCCTGCGGAAGCGGGCCTGGAAGGTGGGGTCGCCGGCGATGTCCGAACGCAGCAGCTTGATGGCCACGACCCGCGACAGGCGAGTGTCGTAGCCGAGGTGCACCTCTGCCATACCACCACGTCCGATGAGGTCGCGGATCTCGTAACGGCCCGCGAGGACCTGGGGGAACTGACTGGTCACAGTACCTCCTTGACAGGGATGCTCAGCATCAAGGCTGGCACGACCTGATGCGCATGGGCAAGCGTACCCGTGCTGTGCAGGGTGATGAGCGAGAGCGCCGGGATGAGGGCCCTGAGCGTCAGCAGGTTGAGGCCGAGGAAGGAGCGTCCCGAGGCGTGCCGGGCGGTGCGCGACGGCGTCGGCTCCTCGGCCGCGTGACGACCGGGACGCACGGCGGCGGGCCGGGGCAGCTCTCGGGTCTGCGGACCGCGGCGGCCAGTGGACTCCCAGCTGAGCGCCTCACGGGGATCCCACGCATCCGTGGGCAGGTTCACCACTGCCCGGTCCAGGGCGCGGGCCACCTCGCGGGCGGAGTGCGGCCGGTCGGAGGGCTTCTTGGCGAGCAGCTTGAGGATGATGGCCTGGACCTGGGGCGGGACGGCGTCGGGGAGGGCGGGCACCTCCTCGTTGACGTGCGCGAAGGCGATATCGACCTGGGTGGCTCCGCTGAAGGGGCGCCGCCCCACCAGGGCCTCGTAGGCGATGATGCCCAGCCCGTAAAGGTCGCCGGCCGGGGTGGCCATGTTCCCCATGGCCTGCTCGGGGGCGAGGTACTGGGCAGTGCCCATCACCATGCCGGAGGCCGTCAGTGGGCGCTGGTTGATGCCGGTGGAGATGCCGAAGTCGGTGAGCTTGGCCAGGCCCTCGCGGTTGATGAGGATGTTGGAGGGCTTGACGTCCCGGTGGACGACGCCGGAGTCGTGGACGACCTGGAGGGCGCGGGCGACCTGCGCCAGGACCGGCAGGATCTCAGCGGGTGACAGGGTCCCCTTCTCGGCGATGATGTCGGACAGGGCGCGCCCCTGGACGAGCTCCATGATGAGCCAGCCGGTCCCGTCCTTCTCCCCGGAGTCCAGGACGACGGCGAGGTTCGGGTGGCGTAGCCCCTTGGAGTTCTTGGCCTCCGCACGCAGGCGGGACAGGAAGATCTCGTCACCGGTCAGCTCGGGGCGCAGGATCTTGGCGGCCACGGCCCGGCCCGAACGCAGGTCGGTGGCGCGCCACACCTGGCCCATGCCGCCCAGAGCGATCTGCTCGACCAGCTCGTAGCGGCCCTGGAGCTGGAGCCCGGCAACAGGTTTCACTGGTTCACCGCCGCATCGATGACCTGGGCGGCGACGGGTCCGGCGATCTTGCCGCCGGTGGCGCCGTCCTCGGTCTCCGCATTGCCGTCGAGCACGACGGCCAGGGCGATCTCAGGCTTGTCGATGTCGGTGCCGGCGAAGCCCACGAACCAGGTGGTGGGGCCGCTGTCCGTGCCGGTCTCGGCGGTACCGGTCTTGCCGGCCACCTGGACCCCGGAGACCTGGGCGCTGGTGCCCGTGCCCTCGGCGACGGCGGTCTGCATGAGGGAGGACAGGGAGGAGGCGGTGGCCGAGTCGATCGGGGTGCGGGCCACCTTCGTGGAGGTGGAGCTGACCTCGTTGAGGTCGGGGTCCAGGGTGCGCGAGACCAGGTAGGGGGTCATCTGCTCGCCCTTGTTGGCCACGGTGGCTGCCACCATCGCCATCATGAGGGGGGTCGCCTGCACCGAGGCCTGACCGATGCCGGCCATCGCGGTCTGCGCCTGGGAGTCGTTGTGCGGGTAGGTCGACGGCGTGACCTTCAGCGGGATGGACAGGTCGGAGTCGAAGCCCCAGTTCTTCGCCTCCTTGGAGAGCTCCTCCTCGCCGACGTTGATGGCCAGCTGCGCGAAGGGGGTGTTGCAGGACTCGGCGAAGGCTTTGGAGAAGGTAGTCCGACCGCCGCCGCAGGACTCCCCGCCGTAGTTCTCCAGGGAGTGGCTGGTGCCCGGCAGGGTGATGGTGTCGGGGGCGTCGACCTCCTGGTCGGGCTTGATCTTGCCGGTGCGCAGTGCCGCCGCCGTGGTGATGATCTTGAAGGTCGACCCCGGCGGGTAGCGGTTGCCGGCGATGGCCCGGTTGTCCAGGGGACGGGACGAGTCCTGGCTGAGGGTCGCGTTGGCCTCATTGGCGGCGTTCCCGTTGCGGGTCGCGAAGGCCGAGGGGTCGTAGGAGGGGGTGGAGACCAGCGCCAGGATGGCCCCGGTCTTGGGGTCCAGGGCGACGACGGCGCCCTCGCGCCCGGCCAGGGCGTCGTAGGCGGCCTGCTGGATCTCGGGCTTGATGGTCAGCTCCACGGCCCCGCCCCGCTGGGAGTCACCGGTGATGAGGGTCTTGATCCGGGAGGAGAACAGGGAGGGGTCATCCCCGTTGAGCACGGAGTTGCCCTCCTTCTCCATGCCGGTCATGGAGGCGAAGGCGGGAGAGAAGTACCCGGTCACCGGGGCGTAGAGCGGCCCGTTGGCGTAGACGCGCTGATAGTCCTCTGAGCCCTGGCCGTCGTCGGACTTCTGGGTGCTGGCGATCGTGGTGCCGCCGGCCAGGAGGATCGGGCCCCGCTCGGTGTCGAAGTTGCGGCTGACGGTGCGGCGGTTGCGCGGGTCGGAGTTGAGGGCCCCGTTGGCCGACCACGACTCCCACACGGAGGGGCGGGCCAGGCCCTGGACGCTGGTGACGGACAGGGCCAGCGTGGCGAACATGACCAGCACCAGGAAGGCGACCTGACGGATCTGTCGGTTCATGGCAGCTGCCTCCTGTCAGTGTCGTCGGTGAAGCCCGGGGCCCGCGATGAGCGCAGGGTCTCCCCGTCCGGTGCGGTGTGCGGCGGAGGCGGCGCCTCCGGACTGACGGCGACGGCGGGCCGGGCGTCATCCTCCAGGTTGCCGAGGCCGGATGCGGCCGACGGGGAGGCGTAGCCCCCGGTGTCGGCCGGTGAGCCTCCAGCGGGTGCGTCATCGGCGGCCTGGGCCATCGACTCCTCGGCTCCGGCGTCCTGGACCCGACGGCGCAGGGACAGCGGCAGCTCGGCGGTGTCGATGATCCGCGGCGCGTGGGTGGCCGGCCGCCGGGCGGCGTCGGACAGGCGCAGCAGGAGGGCCAGGATGATCCAGTTGGCGATGAGTGAGGAGCCGCCGTAGGCCAGGAAGGGCAGGGTCAGCCCCGTCAGCGGGATGAGCCGGGTGACACCGCCGATGACCACGAAGATCTGCAGGGCGACGGCGAAGGACAGGCCCACGGCCAGGAGCTTGCCGAAGCCGTCGCGCAGCAGCACGGCGGTGCGCAGTCCTCGCTGGATGAGGACGAGGTAGAGCATGAGGAGGACGAGCGTGCCGGTCAGCCCCAGCTCCTCACCCAGTGAGGCGAAGATGAAGTCGGAGTTGGCGAAGGTGACCAGGGTCGGTGAGCCCTTGCCCCAGCCGGCGCCCATGAGCCCGCCGGTGGACATCCCGAACATGCCCGTCAGCAGCTGCCAGGAGCCGCCCGCGGCGTTGTATACGGCATTGTCGGTGGCGTGGAGCCAGCCGTTGATGCGCTGCTGGACGTGGTTGAGGTGCGTGGCCGCGAACCAGGCCGCCGGGAGGAACAGGGCGGCACCGATGAGCAGCCAGGAGGGCCGGTCAGTGGCCACGTACAGGACGACGACGAACAGGCCGAACAGCAGCACCGAGGAACCCAGGTCCTTCTGCAGGACCAGGACGCAGATGCTCACGCCCCACACGATGAACAAGGGGCCCAGGTGCCGGGCGCGCGGCAGGCTCATCCACAGGACCTTGCGGCCCGCCAGGGCCAGGTTGTCCCGGTTGGCCACGAGGTAGGAGGCGAAGAAGACCGCCAGCAGCACCTTGGACAGCTCGGCCGGCTGGAAGCTCATGGGGCCGATCCGGATCCAGATCCGGGCTCCGTTGATGCTCTGGCCGATGCCCGGGACGAAGGGAAGGATGAGGAAGACCAGGCCGGACCACATGGCCCAACGGTCCCAGCGCCTCAGGCGCCGGTAGTCGCGCAGCAGCAGGAGCGTGACGGCGAAGAGGATGACGCCCAGCAGTGTCCAGACCAGCTGCTTGGAGCCCACATAGAACTGCCACTGCTCGTTGGCCTCATAGGCCAGATCCAAGCGTCGGATCATGGCCAGGCCGATCCCGTTGAGCGCTACTGCCGTCGGCAGGAGCACCGGATCGGCCCACGGGGCGGCGTAGCGCACACACAGGTGCATGAGGACGGTCAGGACGAGGAAGGCGATGGCCACGCCCACGGTCTGCGCCGGGGAGGAACCCGTGCGGTTGAGAGCAGTGAGCACGAAGCCGCCCAGCCCCAGGACCAGGGCGACGCCGAGCAGCGCCGCCTCCGCCCAGCGTCCTGAGTATCGAGCGACGCCGGCGGGCTGGATGGTCGCGACGCCCGCGGGGGCGCCCAGGGGGCCGGGAGCAGCAGTCATCTCACCCCTCCTGCCCGGGCTTGGCGGGCTGGGTCGGTGTGGCGGAGGCCGGCGATGGGGTGGAGGAGGACGAGGAGGAGGGCTTGGCCGTGGGGCTCGCGGTGCCCTGCGGGGCGGGGGCCTGCTTGCGGTAGGAGCGGACCGTCTTGTCCACGTAGGTCTCCGCGGCGCTCATCGACGACTGGGTGACGGTGGCCTCCAGGCGCTCGCGGATGTTGTGATCGAGGGCCTCCACGGGCAGGTCCGCGTAAGTCTTGACCGAGTGGCTCAGCTTGAGCGGGCCGACGGACTGGGGGATCCCCTGGTAGATGGCGACCTCGCCCTTGTAGGTGGAGACGTAGTAGCGGGTCTGGGTCCAGCGGTAGAACAGGGCGCTGGCGCCGACGAGCGTGGCCAGCAGGACGAGGCTGCCCACGAGGACCCGACGGCGGTGGCGGCGTCGGGCCTTCTCCTGGGTGGCGGCCTCGGCGGCGATGGCCTCGTCGACCTCGGAGGACTCCTTGGCGGAGGCGGCCTCGGGCTTGTCCTCAAGGGTGGCCATGAGGGCCGCGGCCTTGGCGGCGGGGCTGGCGGCCTCGGTGTCCTTGGCCTCGGCCTGCTCGTCGCCGGCACGGTGGGCGGCTGCGGCGCGCTCCTGGGCGAGGCGCTCGGTGGCTGCGCTGCCCACCACCTGCGGGACGGTCTGGGGCTCGGGGTCGTCCTTGACGACGTCGAAGACGACGGCGGTGACGTTGTCCGGTCCGCCGGCGCGCAGGGCCAGGTCAATGAGCTGGTCGGCGGCCTGACCGGGGTCGGCGACGCCGGCCAGGACCTCACCGATGGTCTCGGCGGTCACCGGGCCGCTCAGGCCATCGGAGCACAGCAGCCAGCGGTCGCCGGGAACGGCCTCGCGGATCGACTCGTCGAGCTGGACCTCGCCCTCGGTGTCGCCCAGGACGCGCAGGAGGACCGAGCGCTGCGGGTGCTGGCGGGCCTGGTCCCGGGTCAGGCGCCCGGTCTCCACGAGGTACTCCACGAAGGTGTGGTCGGTGGTGACCTGGGTGAGGGTGCCGTCGCGCAGCATGTAGGCGCGCGAGTCGCCCACGTGGACCATGGCGAGCTTGTTGCCGCTGCGCATGACGCCGATGCAGGTGGTGCCCAGGCCGGCGAGGTCGGGGTCCTGCGAGGACAGGGTGACGAGCTCGGTGTGGGCGGCCTGGACGGCGTCGCGCATGAGGCCCAACAGCTCGCCGGCCTGGTGGGAGTCGGCGTCCAGGGGCATGAGGTGCTCGACGGCGACCGCCGAGGCGATGTCTCCGCCCGCAGGTCCGCCCATCCCGTCGCACAGAAGGCACAGGTGGGGGCCGGCATAGCCCGAGTCCTGGTTGGACTGGCGGACCAGGCCGACGTCGGAGCGTGCGGCGAAGCGCAGGGAGATGGTCATGAGCGCAGCTCCAGCGTCGTTTGGCCGATTCTGACAGGAATGTTCATGGGGAGCTCCACGGCGCCGTGCACGGGGCGGCCGTCCATCATGGTTCCGTTGGTGGATCCCAGGTCCTCCAGCCACCAGGCGCCGTCCTTGGGGAAGACGCGGGCGTGGCGCGATGAGGCGTAGGAGTCATCGAGGACCAGGGTGCAGGAGGGCGAGCGGCCGATGATGATCGACGAGGGGCTCAGGGGCACGGTCGAGCCGGCCAGGGGGCCCTCGGTGATGACCAGGCGGGTGGCGCTGCGGCGTCGGCCCCTGGGGGGCGGGCCCGAGGGCTGCTCGGAGCCGCCCGCGGAGCGTCGACGTGACGGGCCGGCGACGGGGGAGTCGGCCATATCGCGGCGCATGACACGCACGATGAGGTACAGGAAGAACCAGAGCAGGACCAGATAGCCCAGCCGCAGGATCGTGAAGGCGAGTGCGCTCAACCGTTGACTCCGCTGTTCTGGGTGCCATCCCAGAACAGGATCTGGGTGCGGCCGATGGTGAGGGTGTTGCCGTCCACGAGCGTGACGGCGTCGACCCGCTGGCCCTCGACGAAGGTGCCGTTGGTGGAGCCCAGGTCGCTGGCGATGGCGTTGCCGTGCGTCAGGCGGATCTCCAGGTGACGGCGGGAGACGCCGGAGTCGTCGACGATGATGTCCGCCTCTGAGCCGCGCCCGATGACGGTGACCGGCCCGGTGAGCAGGTAGCGCTGGCCGTTGATGTCGACGATCGGGTGCGCCGGGGTGGCGGTGGCCGAGGCGGCCGGGGCGGCGGCGCCGCGTCGCGTGGAGGACTCGATCTCGATGGCCGGGGCGTTGGGGTTGTTGTTGACGAGGAAGGAGACCTCGACCGGGCCGACGAAGGAGTAGCCCTGGTCCGCGGCGTGCGAGGTGGCGACCTCCTCCATCTGACGCACCATCTCGTCCTGGCCCCAGGCGGTGATGCGCTCAATGCTCGGTGGGGTGAGGTGGATGCGGAAGATGTTGGGAACCACGGAGCGGTCGCGGGCGAAGGACGCGGCGCGCTTGTCCATGGTCTCGCGGAGCTTCGAGGCGATCTCGATGGGCTCGATGTCGTCCGAGAAACGGGACATGGCGCGGTTCGTGACGTTCTCGACGCCCTTCTCGAACTTGTCCAGGAATCCCATGGACAGTACCTCCCCCAAATATGGTGTGGCGGCCCCCGGGATGGAGCCGGGAGACGGGACTGTCCCGCCTCGCTATGGGCCTGCACGGACCTGCGTGCAGGCCGATACCGTTCCCATCGTAACGGTAGCGAAGCCATCGCAGGGAAGACGGCCCCCTCTGTGTGAGGTAATTGTGTCGTGAGCGGTCTCACGGCCGGATATGGCGGTGAGGATTGGACGCGGGCGGGGATGGCAGGCTAGTCTCATGCTCGCTTCTCGCGCGAGTGGCGGAATTGGTAGACGCGCACGGTTCAGGTCCGTGTGATCTTACGATCATGGGGGTTCGAGTCCCCCCCCGCGCACAGAACGGAAAGGCCCGGGCCACATGGTCCGGGCCTTTCGCTGTCTTCGGTTCCTGGTTGGCTGCCTTGTTCGGGTCCCGCAGCGGGGCGGCCTACTCCACGAGGGTCGGGATCCACTGGCCGAGGGTTGTGCGTACTGCACGAGGACCCCACCCACCCGGAGTACCCCCGACCCTCCTTCAGTAGCACCCCACCCTCGTGCAGTGCGTGCACGGCGTCTGAGCGGCCCCGCCCTTGAGACAACCTTGTCTGCGCGGGGCGGTGCGGCGTCGTTCCCGTGTGACGGGGGAGTCAGGCGGAGGCGG
>CAJZFF010000010.1 GCA_915069725.1 uncultured Actinomyces sp. | reverse complement strand
TCGGCTCCGGGGCCCCCGCGCGCTGCGCGACGACCCAGGCTGGCGTGCCCGATGGCCAGCGCCACAAGGTTGATCGCCTCGGTCGCATTCTTGGTGAAGACGAGCTGACCGCCCCGAGCGCCGACGAAGCCCGCGACGGCCTCGCGAGCGTCCTCCCACGCCTGAGTGGCCTCATCCGCGATCTGGTAGGTGGAGCGTCCAGCAGCACCGTTGTTCAAGGAGAGGAACTGAGCCTCCCTGGTCATCACGCAGGAGGGCTTCTGGGACGTGGCGGCCCAATCGAGGTAGGCCAGCGGCTCCCCATTGCGCGCGGGCCTCTTCAGATAGGGGAAGTCAGCGCGGACGGCATCGATCTCGGGCCCGGTCAACGGCCGGACCGACGTCGGTTCAGAATCGTGCGATGTCATGGGCGATGCGCCTCCTGACGGGAATCGGAATCGTGATCTGACCGATGGCGCGGCACCGATGGCGATAATGAGGACAATGAGCGCCGCGCCTCATGAGAGAAAGCGGTCATAGCCCTCCTGCTCGAGGCGCTCGGCCAGATCGGGACCGCCCTCCTCGGCGACGTGGCCGGCCACGAAGACGTGGACATGGCTGGGCTTGATGTAGCGCAGAATGCGCGTGTAGTGGGTGATGAGGAGGAAGCCGGCGTCGGACTCGTCGTGGAGGCGGTTGACGCCCTCGGAGACGATGCGCAGGGCGTCGACGTCCAGGCCGGAGTCGGTCTCGTCCAGGACGGCGAAGCGGGGACGGAGCAGCTCCATCTGGAGGATCTCGAAGCGCTTCTTCTCACCGCCGGAGAAACCGGCGTTGACGTCGCGCTGGGAGAAGGCGGGGTCCATCCGCAGGTTCTTCATGGCCTGGTTGACCTCGCCGACCCACTGGCGCACCTTGGGGGCCTGGCCGTCGATGGCGGTCTTGGCCGTGCGCAGGAAGTTGGCCACGGTGACGCCGGGGACCTCGACGGGGTACTGCATGGCCAGGAAGAGGCCGGCCCGGGCTCGCTCGTCCACGCTCATCTCCAGCAGGTCGACGCCGTCGAGGAGGACCTCACCGTCGGTGACCTCATAGTCGGGGTGACCGGCGATGGAGTAGGCCAGGGTGGACTTGCCCGAGCCGTTGGGGCCCATGATGGCGTGGACCTGGTTGGAGTCGATGGTCAGGTCGACACCCTTGAGGATGGGCTTGGGGCCGTCATTGGTGGCCACCTGGACGTGGAGGTTCTTGATCTGCAGAGTGCTCATACGACGTTTCTTTCAGCTGGGTTGTGGTCTGGTTGCGGGTGGGCGGACCGTCGTGCGGGTCCGGCCTGTCACTCGGCTGCCGGCTCGGCGGCGGGTTCCTGGTCGGTGCGGGCGGTGATGAGTCCGGTGAGCTCGAGCTCCTTCTCGATGGCGGCCATGAGGCGCTCCTCGACCTCATCGACACCGATCTCGGCGACGATCTCGTTGAAGAAGCCCAGGACGACGAGGCGACGGGCCTCAGTCTCGGGGATGCCGCGGGCACGCAGGTAGAACAGCTGCTGGTCGTCGAAGCGGCCGGTGGCGCTGGCGTGGCCGGCCCCCTCGATGTTGCCGTTCTCGATCTCCAGGTTCGGCACGGAGTCGGCCTTGGCCCCCTCGGTGAGGACCAGGTTGCGGTTGAGCTCATAGGTGTCGGTGCCGCGGGCGGCCTGACCGATGAGGCAGTCCCCCACCCACACGGCGTGCGCGCCCTCGCCCTGGAGGGCGCCCTTGTAGGTGACACGCGAGTAGCAGTGGGGCTCGGTGTGGGCCACGTAGGGGCGGTGCTCCTGGTGCTGGCCGGCGTCGGTGAAGTAGACGCCGTAGGCGTCGATGTGGCCGCCCTCGCCGGAGAAGCCCAGGTCGGGGCAGATGCGCACGTCTCCGCCGAGGCTGACGACGACGTGCTTGAGGACACCGCGGCCGCAGACCTTCACCCGGTGGTTGGAGGCGTGGACGGCATCGTCCTCCCAGCCCTGAACGGTCACCAGGGTGAGCTCGGCGCCGTCGGCGACCGTCACCTCGACGCCCTGGGTCAGGGCGGCGGTGCCGGTGTGGTCCAGGACGACCGTTCCCTTGGAACCGGCCTCGGCGGCGACGAGGATGTGCTGGGCGGTGGGGCGGGCGAGCTGCGTGTCCTGGCCGATGATGTTCAGTCGGGCGGCTCGCTCCAGCTGGGCGCCGGGCTCCAGGGTGAGCACGGTGGCGGTCTCGGTGCCGTTCCAGGCGGTGACGCCGGTGCGGTCGACCGGGGCGCCCACGGTGCCGATGCGGGCGTCGCTGCGTGGGACGGTCTCAAGGCTCGCACCATCCGGGAGGTCGGCCTCGACACGGACGGCGCCGGCATCGGTCTGGGCAGCGCCGGCGGCCGCGCGGATGGCGTCGAGGTCGAACAGCGGGGCGAAGCGCTTCATCGGCGTGAAGCGCCACTCCTCCTCGCGGCCGCGCGGCACCGGGATGTCGGCGGGGTCGAAGGAGGTGGGTCGGTCGGCACGCGAGGAGACGTAGCGCGGCCCGCCGTGGGAGTGGGCGCCGTCGAGCGTGGCGCTCGAGTGGTCGGTGGAGAGTTCAGGCATGTGGAGGTGCTCCTTGGCCGGCAGCAGGCCGGTGAGATGAGGTGTGGGTCGAAGGCTGAGTGGCTGACGAGGGAGGATCCGCTGCGGTGGGTCAGCCCACCGAGTTCTCCATCTGCAGCTCGATGAGCCGGTTGAGCTCGAGGGCGTACTCCATGGGCAGCTCCCGAGCGATGGGCTCGACGAAGCCGCGCACGATGGTGGCCATGGCCTCGGTCTCGGTCAGCCCACGCTGCATGAGGTAGAAGAGCTGGTCGGCGCTCACCTTGGAGACGGTGGCCTCGTGGCCCATCTCGACGTCGTCGGTGCGCACGTCGACGTAGGGGTAGGTGTCCGAGCGGGAGATCTCATCGACCAGGAGCGCGTCGCACAGCACGTTGGACTTGGAGTGCCGGGCGTTCTTCATGATCTGCACCAGTCCGCGGTAGGCGCTGCGGCCACCGTGGCGGGCGATCGACTTGGAGACGATGTGGCTGGAGGTGTGGGGCGCCATGTGGACCATCTTGGCGCCGGTGTCCTGGTGCTGGTCCTCGCCGGCGAAGGCGATGGACAGGGCCTCGCCGCGGGCGTGGGGGCCCATGAGGAAGACGGCCGGGTACTTCATGTTCCGCTTGGAGCCGATGTTGCCGTCGATCCACTCCATGGTGGCGCCCTCCTCGCAGGTAGCGCGCTGGGTCACCAGGTTGTAGACGTTGTTGGACCAGTTCTGGATGGTCGTGTAGCGCACACGGGCGTTCTTCTTGACCACGATCTCCACGATCGCCGAGTGCAGGGAGTCGGTGGAGTAGATGGGGGCGGTGCAGCCCTCGACGTAGTGAACGTAGGAGTCCTCGTCGGCGATGATGAGCGTGCGCTCGAACTGGCCCATGTTCTCCGTGTTGATGCGGAAGTAGGCCTGGAGCGGGATCTCGACGTGGACGCCCTTGGGGACGTAGATGAAGGAGCCCCCGGACCACACGGCCGTGTTGAGGGCCGCGAACTTGTTGTCGCCGGCGGGCACCACGGTCCCGAAGTACTCCTTGACGAGCTCGGGGTACTCGCGCACGGCGGTGTCGGTGTCGACGAAGATGACGCCCTGCTCCTCCAGGTCACCGCGGATCTGGTGGTAGACGACCTCCGACTCGTACTGGGCGGCGACCCCGGACACGAGGCGCTCGCGCTCGGCCTCGGGGATGCCGATGCGGTCGTAGGTGTTCTTGATGTCCTCGGGCAGGTCATCCCAGGAGTTGGCCGGCCGGTCCGTGGAGCGCACGTAGTACTTGACTGCGTCCATGTCGAGCTGGGAGAGGTCCACGCCCCACGTGGGCATGGGCTTGCGCTCGAAGGTGGAGTAGGCCTTGAGACGCTTGGCCAGCATCCACTCCGGCTCGCCCTTGATGGCGGAGATCTCGCGGACCACCTGCTCATCAAGGCCTCGCTTGGCCTTCTCACCGGCCTCGTCGGAGTCGTGCCAGCCGAAGTCGTAGCTCGTCGAGATCGAGTCGATGATCTCGTCGTCGGTGCTACGCGTGGTCTCGGTTGTCGGCAGTGTCATCGGGTTCCTTCCATTCGCTTGGTCTCAAGGCCTCGCGTCTTAGCCGCCGCCCGAACTGCGCGCTTGCGCAGCGCGGGCATGGCGATCGGAATGTGGGTGGTACAGACGTGCTCGCCTCCGGCCAGGGTGGCCAGACGCTGAACGGGGACGCCCACCAGCCGGGAGATGGCCTGGGTCTCGGCGTCACACAGCTCGTGGAACTCCCCGGCCACGTCGCGCACCGGGCAGTTGCCCTGGCACAGCTGGACGGCGAAGGACCCGTCCCCGACGTCGCGCACCGAGGCCGCGTAGCCGTCGAGAGTCAGGGCGTCCGCCAGGGCGCGGGCCCTCTCCGAGGGGTCCTTGCCTGCCGCCTCGACGACGGTGGCGTAGCGGCGCTCGAGGTCACGGCCCCTGGCCGCGGCGAAGGAGTCGACCGCCTTGTCACCGGCCACCTGGGACAGGTAGTGCAGGGCACGGTTGGCCAGGTCGGAGTAGCCCTCCGCGAAGGAGGTGCGGGCCTTGGGCGTCAGGACATAGTGCCGGGCCGGGCGACCGCGGCCGCGCTTGCCCGTCTGGGCTGGCGTGTGCACCTCGATCTGCTCCGCGTCCTCAAGGGCGGTGATGTGCCTGCGCACGGCGGCCGGCGTCAGGCTCAGGACCTTGGCGAGCTGCGCCGCCGACACCGGTCCCTTCTCAGCGATGAGGTCGAGAACGCGTGCCCGGGTAGAGTCGTCGTCGCTCTGCGTCATGACGGTTCTCCTCCCCTAGTCGCTTCCGACGCCTCACGGCCTGCCCCGTTGCGGCCGGTTCGGCCATGCCCTGGACCGGCTCCAGGCACTGACCTGCGAGGCGTCGCTGGTCGTTGTGCCACGAGTTTAACCAAGATCTTGCTTGCCGAATTCAACACTGGCAAGTTCACGACGGAGCGTCGCAGGGTGGGATTGAACACGTCACCTAATCAAAGGTAAACCTTACCTAGGAATACCTAACTAGTCGTTGGTCGGGACGCCCGGCCTCGCGCACCGTGAACTGCACCGTCACCCGACACAGCACGGTGAGCTAGTGACGAGCCCGGTCCTGGACCGGCACCTCGATCACTCGCCGTCCAGGCAACCGACGACGCAGCCTCCTAGTGCCCGCCTCTTGGGAGAAGCTCGACATCAGCCCATGGCAGAAGGTCCGGAACCGCACCGACGAACTCACCGTTGACGATGTCGTCAAAGCCCGTGAAGACCCACGCCCCGTCGCGCAGCTGAAGCAGCTGACCGGCGTAGAGGTGCTCTGGGCGCACGTACCTGGCGCCATCGATATCCCAGGGCCCCAGCGCCCCCTCCCCCTCGGCGACCCACACCCCGCCCGGACCAGGTTCAGCCTTCATGTCGTCACCGCAGGAGAAGACGAGGAGATGACGGTCGTCAACGCTCCGGCTCTGGGAAACCTCCAGCTGACCGAAGACCGACGGGCTGGTCAGCGGCGGCCCGATCTGCCAGTGGTCCAGGTCATCGGAGACGGCATGACCGATGACGCCGGCACCATAGTGCTCAGCCCCCTTCGCCCTGGCGGTGATGAGCATGTGCCAGCGCCCCTCATGCCTGAAGACAAAGGGATCCCTCCAGTGCTCGGCGCCAGAGACGTCGGTTTCCCTCCTCTCGTACCACCTGGAGTCCGCCTCCAGAGGAACATCGCACGTGCGTTCAAACGTCACTCCGTCAGTGGAGTCAGCCCAGCCGATGCGCTGAACCAGCCCATCCTCTGCTCGAGAGATACCGGTGTAGAAGACACGCATAGCACCGTCGGGCTTGACGATGGTGGAGCCGGTCCAGATGGCCTTGTCGTCGAACGCCGGCCCGTCGGAATGCACTAGGGCATCGGGCAAAAGTTGCCACGTACGTGCATCGCTGGAAACGGCGTGCCCCATGGAAGCACGGAAGTGCCGCCGCTCCGGGTCATGTAACGCACGCGACGCCCGCAGGAAGAAGAGGTGATAACGATCGCCGTCGTCACAGATCCAGTGGTCCCACAGCCAGTGGTCATTCAGTGCAAGTGCCATGTGATCGGTCTCCTCAGGGGTCAGACGGTTCTAAGGGAGAGGTCGGAGAACACCGCGCTCCCGTTATCGGAGTAGAGGGCCAAGCCATGATCGCCGGCGGCGGGATAGACCTGGTTGGACAGAACGGTGTGGCCCGCATTGACGAAGACCTCGACACTGTTGCGATCAACGACCACAGTGAGGTGCACATGACGGGCGGCGGGGTCGATAGGCGCCTCGGACTGCGTATACGGAGCGAAGGGCGCCGATATGCTCTCGCTCGGACCTCGGTCGACATAGACGCAGCCATTAAAGACGCCGACGTTGGTGTGCCGAGTTCCGTCTGAGCTGCGCAGGACTTCTATGCCTACGTTAGTTGCATTTGTCCAGGCAATGTCAGTGGTTAGAACGTAGGCCTCAGTCGTGACGTCGAGTACCCGGCGGCCGTTGACATTGACGTCGCCCAGGGACTTCTGCGAGAGGAGACTGGTCGCGAGCACAGGTTCGGGAGCGCTCAGCAGGCTGTACCAGCCGCCGGGCTGCCGACAGAGTCGGATTTCACGAACGACGGAGTACTGACAGTTGTACCCATCGGTGTCGAGAGTGGGAACGTGTCTGGCGGCGTACTTCCAGTTGTTCATCCAGGCGACAGCATGCCTCACGTTCTGGGGTGAGTCGGCACTTGGCCAAGTAACAGCCGCATACCAGTCATACCCATGATCGAGCCACTGCGGTCTGAGGTTGTCTGTCACGAACCGAGTTCCATCCCAGTTCCCTATCCAGTACGCGTAGGTGCCGAGCGATCCAGCTCCCCATCCGTCCATTGAGGCGCCGAGGACCCAGTGGCTGGTTCCGTCATCGGCAATGATGTGGAATAGGTCAGGGCACTCCATGCCTCCGAGATCGGTAGCCCCAGGTGTGAGGTAGTCGAAGTTGGAGGTCCACCGCCAGTGGTGTAGGTCAGTGGAGACGTAGAATGAGAGATACTTACGCCGACCGATGACGCACACCCATTGGCTGCGCACCTCGTCTCGGACAACCTTCGGGTCACGGAACCACCTGGCATTATCGATCTCCTTATCCGTAGATGCATTATCAGCATTCGGGTTCGGAATGACTGGTTCGGAGAGCATCGAAAAGCTGCGCCCGCCATCCGTTGACCAGTGGAGATACTGGGCCTGGCGAGTAAGGTCGCCGTGGGGCACGTGCGTCACGAGAGCGACGACCGCCCCGGCCCCAAGACCGGCAGTGTTGTCAGTGTCGACGACGGCCGAACCGCTCCACGCAGGAGTGTCACCTACAAGCGGGATCATATCGCCTACGTCGGAGAAAGAGACTTCGTCGGTCGAGGTCGCAAGTCTCCACCCTCCTGGTCCTGCAGTCTGGGCGGCCTGGAGGCGTGGGAGCTGGAGTTGACCACCAAGGTAGTACGGGCGTTGGGGGTCGCAGGCCCACCCGGTTGTAGGGGTGAGATGAAGAAGCGCGCGACGGCTGACAGCTGCGCTTGCAAACGTTGATGTTGCCATGCCACAGGCTGTTCCAGCGGCTGTGGCGACGACCACTCCGGCCGCCGTCCTCAATATGGTCCTTCGGCTAAAGCCGGGGTCTTCAGTGGTCACAGGTCTCTCCTTTGAGATCAAGGCTGAGATATTCAGACAGGCATGAACTGAGCAGCGGAACCGCTACCGGACACGAGGGCAGTGGGCAGTGCACGCTTACGTAGCAGGGCCGAGATTGGAACACGCCCCATGATCCGCTCGTTAAGCACCCCACCCTCAGCCTTTGACGGCGGTACCTGCCAACGACGCTACGAACGAGCGCTGGAACAGAACGAAAATGACAAGAACAGGCAGAGTGATGAGTGTGCCGTAAGCCATGATCTGCCCCCATACCGGGTTGAGTTGGAAGAAGTACTGCATACCGACACTCGCGGGCCGCATAGACTCCTCCTGGATGACCATGAGCGGCCACAGGTAGGAGTTCCACGCCGGCAGCATCGTGATGATAGCGACTGTGGCGAAGGTCGGACCAGACAGTGGCACGATGATTCGTGAATAGATCACCCACCAGGACGCGCCATCAACGCGGGCCGCCTCGTCGATCTCCTTGGGGATATCACCAAAGTGCTGGGCGAACAGGAAGATGGAGAGTGCATTGGCAACGAAGGGCAAAATCTGCACCTGATAAGTGTTGAGCATTCCCTGTTTGACAAGAAAACCGTCAACGACCCACTGCAGCGATGGCAACTTGGCGACCCAGTATACGAGCGGCACAGCGATGGTCTCGAAAGGAACCATGAGGGTGGCTAGGACAAGCGAGAGCACAATGTTCTTGCCCCTCCAGCGCATACGCGATATCGCAAATCCGATCATGGAGTTGACAATGAGGCCGAGTAATACTATCGCAACGGTCACGATGAGCGAGTTTGTGATAAACCGTACAGCCGGGACCCGCTCGAATACTCCGGAGTAGTTATCCAGTGATAGGTGACCGGTCGGAAGGAACGCCTTAAGGGAGCCGAGATCAGCGAAGATCTGGTGGTCTTCTTTGAAGGATGAGAAGACCATGAACAGCAGCGGGAACACAGCGACGCACGAGGCGACGACAAGGCCGACGTACGTCAGCACCCTGGACCTTTTCCTGGTGGCAGCGCGGCCACGGCGACGCGGGCTCCTTTCGGGAGCCTCGAGGGCATCGACGGCTGTAGTCTCAGGTACTGCATCGGTCCTAGTTGTCTCAGTGAGCATGTCAGTCCTTCTCCCTGGTGAGCCAGCGCTGGATGAGACTGATGAGCAGGACGGCAATGAAGAATATGAGTGAGATGGAGCTGCCGTACCCCATGTCCTGCTCACGGTATCCCCTGCGCACCGCGTGGTAGACGATTGTCGAGGTGGCATCTTGGGGACCTCCGGATGTCATAACGTCGACCTGGACGAACAGGCCCAGCGCAGCAATCGTGATGGTGACGAGGATGAAGACCATCGTCGAATGCAGCCCCGGCCATGTTATGTAGCGGAAGCGCTGCCAACCGTTGACGCCGTCGAGGTCAGCGGCCTCGTAGAGAACCGGGTCAATCATTTGCAGGCCGGAGAGCCAGATGATCATATGGAAACCGACCGCTTGCCAGATAGACAGCACGATAATGGCAGGCATCGCGGTACCAGGGTGGTTGAGCCAGGCAATGGTGGACCACCCGCCGCCAGTGACGGTGTTGAGCATCGAGTTGAACAGGCCATTGTCCTGATAGAAGAAGCTCCACAGGATGGAGACCACAACCATGGAGGTCACCACGGGCATGAAGATCATTGTCCGGAAAGCAGTGACTCCCTTGACCTTTTGGTTGACAAGAATCGCCAGCGCTAGGGCAAGGATGGACTGGAAGGGCACGACAACGAGCGCGAACAAGACAGTATTCGCCAGAGACCGGATGAAGGTCGGGTCGTCGGTGAACGCCCGTACGAAGTTCTCCATCCCGATGAACTGCGGAGGGTTGGGGGAGATGAGACGCGTATTCGTGAAGGACAGGATGAAGGTAAGCAGGATCGGAATGCCCATGAAAAGCAGGAGGAGCAGGAGGGCCGGCGAGCTCATGAGCCACGCCGTCCTAGCCTCTCTGCGCAATGCGGCGGTCCTGCCGCGGCGCCTCATGGTACTGGGGGCTGCCATATCTGTTCCCTTCCCGGCGGCGCACTCTTACGCGCACGCCGGATCGGTGCTGGTGGTGTAGGAAGGTGGCGCGGCTGTTGACCGGCCGCACGATCAGGTACTCAGTAGCGCACTTGGCCTACTTGGCCTTGTAGCCATCGTTCGACTTGATATCCGCGTTGATGTCCTTGACGGCCTGGTCAAGGGTCGCCTTGACATCGGAACCGGAAACGATGTCCCGAGCGGCCTTGTCGAAAGTCGATGAGATGACCTTGTATCCGGGTGTCGCAGGACGCAGGAGGGCGTACTTTTTACCGATCTCGTAAACAGGTTCCAGCGGCTTGCCCTCGCCGTAGTACTTCGTCTTCGGGGTGGCTGACTCGATTGACGGGAAGTTGCCGATTGCGTCGGAGTACTGAACGAGGTACTTGTCCTGCATGAGGAACTCAATGAACTTGTTCGCAGCGTCGGCGTTCTTCGAGGAGGAGGACACACCCCACTGCCAGGAGCCGCCGCCTACGTGAGCACCCGCGCCGAAGTCGACAGGGGGGAGGATGAGGACCTCATCCTCGCCGAAGGTCTCCTGGGCCTTGAGGACCTTCCATCCGCCGGCATAGACGAGCGGCACCTTGCCTTGAAGGAAGTCCTGGCCGTCCTTGGCCGGGGTCTGAGAGGCGTAGTTGGAGGTGAACAGCGAGCGGAACCAGGTACCCCACTCGACGGCCTTGTCCCCGTTGAGGAAGCCCTCTGCGGTCTCATAGCTCTTGCGGTCGATGAGGTCGCCACCGAAGGACTGGAGCATGGGAGCGTAGGCGTAGGGCCACCACTCGGCGGTGTCCCACACCGACATGTCAATGGCGTAGCTGAAGCCGTCGAGTTTTGAGAGCTTGTCGAGGGCACCCATGAACTCGTCTTTCGTCCACGGCTTGTTGACCGTGGGGATGGTGACACCGGCTTTGTCGAAGGCCGACTTACGTCCAAGGAAGCACAGCGAGGTGTCGTAGGGGCCGACGGAGTAGAGCTTGTTGTTCCAGACCCCTTTAGCGGAGTCGATGATCTTTCCCTGGAGATCCTGCGAGATTGTCAGTGGCGAGAGGTATCCGGCCCAGGCCCAGTTGGACATGATCGGGCCGTCAAGGTCGAGGATGTCGGGCAGGTTGCCGGAGACTGCGGCTGAGGCAATGGCATCGTTGTAGGACTCCTGCGGGAAGGACTTCACCGTGACCGGGGTGTTGGGGTTCGCGGCGTTGAAGTCCTTGACCGCGCTGTTGACGACGTCGAGCTCCTCCTTATTGCCTCCATTGTGGGTCCAGAGAGTCAGGCCGCCCGCCCCCTTTCCGGACTGAGAGGAGCATGCGGCAAGCGTGGTCAAGGCGGCGGCGCTGGCGCCGAGAAACATACGGCGGGTGGTCATCATGATGGCACTCCTTTGTGTATCAGCGTGAGTGGTGGGGATCTGACTCCACCCATCGGGCGGAGAGCTGGTGGGGGGCCGACCTCGTGTGCGGCGCCCGAGCTACGGCAGCGAGGTGGTGGGAGGCGCCGTGGAGGCTCGCTCGATGAGAGGGCAGGAGAAACGAGTGACGTCCGGGAGCTCGGCTGTACGGCCCGCTGCGAGCTCGCGAGTGAGCCACTCGGCCATCTCCCAGTGCGGCAGGCGCATCGTGGTGAGCCTGGGATCGAGGTTCGTAGAGATGAGCGCAAGGTCGTCGAAGCCGATAACAGAGAGGTCGTTGGGAATGGAGATCCCCAGGCGTACCGCCTGCCGGAAGACGCCGGCTGCCAGGGCGTCGTTGTAGCAGAAGACGGCGGTCGGACGATCAGGCCGGTCGAGGAGACGGCGGGCAGTGGCGTCGACGCTGTCGGGGTCGAGTCCCCCGGTGACGAGGAGCGACTCGTCCACCGCCAGCCCGGCCTCTCGAAGGCTGTGGCGGTAGGAGTCGGAACGCTCACGCACAGCGATGCTCTCGGCGTCGTCGTGCCCAAGGTAGCCGATACGGCGGTGGCCGAGGTCGACGAGGTGGGCAACGGCATCGCTGGCGCCTTGACGCTCATCGGGAACGACGCCAGGAACCCCAGGGCGGTCAGCAACGCCGTTGAGCACGACGACATCCTTGATCTGCTCAGGAACCGGAACAACGCGGTGATACATCGAGGCAATGACCACCTGGCCGACGCGCCGGGCGACCATTTCGCGGACTGCCTCCTTGGCGGCGACGCCGTCGTGTCCTGCGTCGGTGAGAAGGACGGACCACCCGAGGCTCTGGCTGGCGGACAGAACAGCGTCGATCATGGAGACGGCGTAGGGCGTGGACAGGACACGCTCGCCGATGACCCCGATCGTCCGGGTTCGACCGTTGCGCATACCACCGGCAATGGCGTCACGGACGTAGCCGAGCTCGTCAGCGGCCATACGGACCCGCTCAGCTTTGCGCTCGCTCACGCGTCCCTCGAACTTGCCGGAGAGCACGAGGGAGGCCGCAGCCTTGGAGACACCAGCCGCGGCAGCGACATCGGCGAGAGTCGTCATCATCTCCCCTCCCCTCTTCTGGTCGGGAGGCCCGGCATCGGTACCGGACACAGAGAGATCATGACTCAGAACACGCTCATGAGTCAACCGGTTAACCATATTGAGCCAAGTCGATTAATCGATTGATGTTCAAGGTGTTCTTCACCTGAGTCAGGCGGCCCTCGCTCGCCATGGCGGGCAGACTCGCCGAATCCTGGCCACTATCTTGCCCAGGAACGCCGGTCCGAAAGTGCTCCCACTGGTGACAGACAAGTACTTTGACTCGTCTTACAGGCTCTCCGGGCTGCGCAGCCAGGGGGCGTCAGCAGGACGCAGCCCCGCCCAGCCGCAGGTGCGCGCGTGGGCCGTGGCCAAGACCCCCAGCACAGTGGAGGGGTTGTGCAGGCGGCCGCCCATGACAGCGTCGAGCGCCTCGTCCAGGCGGACCCATGTGGGCACGAACTCGGCCTCCTCGTCCTCACGGACGGTGCGCCGGTCCTCGGGCAGCAGACTCAGGTCCTGGGCGAGGAAGATCCTGGCACCCTCGGTGGTGAAGCCGGGCGAGGCGTAGAACTCGGCCAGCGTGTGCCAGGTGGCCGCCTCGTAGTCGGTCTCCTCAGCGAGCTCGCGGGCGGCGGCGACGGCCGGCTCCTCCCCCGCCACGTCGAGCAGCCCCGCGGGGATCTCCCACAGGCAGGCGCGCACGGGATGACGGTACTGGCGGATCATGAGGATCTCCGCGGCGCCGTCGGCCTGGGAGGATGCCTCGCCCTCGCGCAGGGCGACGACGGCCACGGCGTCGTGGTGGACGACGACCTGACGGGCCACCGGCTCCTGACCGGGCCCCAGGCGCACCTGGTCGTCGTCGACGGCGAAGATCGGCCCGCTCCAGACCCGCTCGCTGGAGACCAGCTCCCGCCCCGGTTCGCGCGTGTCAGCGAGGCTGTTCTCTAAGCCGTCGCTGCTGCGGGTCCTCGTCACCGGATGATCCACGATTGGCTCCTCATTCTCGCTGCCGGCGTCGTCGTTGCTGGGCGCTCGGGCACCACGATGCTACCGCTTGGGGCAGGGCGGCTCAGTGCAGGTCGAGGACCGTCTGACGCAGCTGGGCCGCCAGGTCCTCGAGCCCGGGAAGGCGCCTGGCCGCCTCGCGCGCGCGCTCAGCGGCGCGGCTGCGGGCCTCGGGGTCGCTCAGGAGGGTTCGAAGCGCCTCGGCGATGGCCTGGGCCTGAGGGTCCACGAGGACGGCTCCTCCCCTGGCGGTCA
>CAJZFF010000009.1 GCA_915069725.1 uncultured Actinomyces sp. | reverse complement strand
CGAGGCCGAGCAGCTCGGCAGCGGTCAGGTGCGCCCTCGGCTGCGCTCCTCGGGTATCGAGGAGATCGACCTGGTCCAGGCCGAGCTCGTGCGCTCGGCCGAGCGTGTGGCCGGGCGTATCGCCGCTGAGCGTCAGTTCGCCTCCGACGCCTCCCACCAGCTGCGCACGCCGCTGACCAGCCTGTCGCTGCGCCTGGAGGAGATCGAGCTGCTCGCAGGCGAGGAGGAGGTGCGTGCCGAGGCGCACGCCTGCCTGGAGCAGGTCGAGAGGCTCACCGGCGTCGTCGAGGACCTGCTCAAGGTCTCGCGCCGCTCCGGGGGCGGGACCACGGAGGCGCTTCACCTCAAGGACATCTTCGCTCAGCAGCGCGAGGAGTGGGAACCGGCCTTCGAGCAGGCCGGACGCACCATCACCTTCTCCGACGAGATCAGCCACCCGGTCCTGGCCACGCCGGGGTCCCTGGCCCAGGTGCTGGCGACCGTCATTGAGAACTCCCTGCGCTACGGGTCCGGGACGACCTCGGTGAGCGTGCGCGGGGCCAACGGCGGTCACGCGGTCTTCATCGACATCGCCGACGAGGGTGAGGGCGTGGCTGAGGACATCGCACCGCACGTCTTCGAGCGGCACGTCTCCGGCTACGGCTCCACCGGCGTCGGGCTGGCCCTGGCCAAGGACCTCGTCGAGGCCGACGGCGGCCGCATCGAGCTGTCGCAGCGCAGTCCGGCCGTCTTCTCGATCCTGCTCAACGCCGTCCCCAAGTCCCTGGACCCCAATAACGTCCTGCCGCAGGGCGCGCTGGTCTCGGTGGGCCGGCGTCGTCGCTTCTGAGTCGCCCCTGAACCCTCGCGCGACGGCGAAGGTGAGGGCTGAGGGGCGGGGCGTCAGGACTTCTGGCGGCGGGACTTGATGAACTGCGAGATGCCGGAGATGAGCATCGGCGCCACCGAGATGAAGACGATCACCAGGATCATGGCGTCAATGTTGTCCTGAATCCACGTGATCGTTCCCAGGAAGTAGCCCAGCCAGGTGATGCCGAAGGCCCAGAGGGTGGCGCCCAGGATGTTGAAGGTGATGAAGTGGCGGTAGTGCATCTTGCCGACACCGGCGATGACGGGTGTGAAGGTACGCACGATCGGTACGAACTGGGCCAGGGTGACGGCCTTGCCACCGTGGCGCTCGAAGAAGTCCGAGGTGCGGTCCACGTACTCCTGCTTGAACAGACGGGAGTCGGGCTTGTTGAAGATCGCGGGTCCCGCCTTGCGGCCGATGAGGTAGCCGGTCTGGTTGCCGGCGACGGCCGCGAGCCACACGAGGGGGGCCGCCACCCAGATGGGGACGGGAACTCCTTGGGCCGGGTTGGTCTCGCCGATGGCCACGAACATCCCCAGGGTGAACAGCAACGAGTCACCGGGCAGGAAGAAGCCGATGAGCAGGCCGGTCTCGGCGAAGATGACGAGCATGACGCCGAGGATGGCCCAGGGGCCGATCCAGCCGACGAAGGCTTTGATGATGAAGGTGGCGTCGAGCCACTCGGGGCCGAGCATCGGTGCGTGGACTAAGGGGAGGGCGGTGGGCGGGTTCAGCGCCGGTGCCAAGGCGTTCAGGGCAGTCACCGTGCAAGGCTAAACGGTGCCCCGGCGGCCATGCCGTGAGAGCGATCCCCTCCGGACTGTGGCATCGGGCACCCCGCCGCCTGCCTGCCCCTGGGGGTCGGTGCTGTCGGTGTCGTCGCTGGGCGAGCGGTCCTTGTGTCCGGTGAAGACGATGTAGTGGTAGAAGACGAAGCGGAATGCCGTCCCCAGGCCGAAGCCGACGACGTAGGCCGCGACGTTGTCCGCCAGCGGGGAGGTCAGCCCCAGGACGTGGTGGGTGAAGAGCAGGCAGAACTGCGTGATGGCGATGCCGCCCAGGTTGGCCAGGACGAACAGCGTGGCCTCGCGGGCGACGTTCTTCTGGGTGCGGCCCCGGTAGGTCCAGTAGCGGTTCGCGATCCACGAGAAGACGGTCGCGGTCGAGGAGGCCAGCAGCTGGGCGGAGTTGGGGTGACCGGAGAGGACACCGGTGGGGCCGTGCTGGAGCAGGTTGAACAGGCCGACGTCGATCACGTAGGCCGCAGCGCCCACCATGCCGAACTGCATGAACTCCTTGATCAGGGCGATGAGCCGCTGAGCCAGGGAATTATCGGAGGTGCGCGTCATGACGGGCATCCTATGCCGGTATTAGTCAGGTCGTGCAAGCGGACGTGAGTCATGGCACCCAGTGGACACTGACGCTGCCGAAGTCCCACACCCAGGAGACCCACACGAGCTGGCCGACGACGCAGGCCGCCAGCAGCGCCAGGCGTCGACGGGTGGTGCCGGCTGCTGTGGCCAGAGCCCATCCCGCCGGGGCCAGGGGGAGTAGAAGGCGCAGCACCGACGTCGTCGGGTCGAAGAAGACCAGGAGGTAGAGCAGGTAGCCGAGGCACCAGAACCAGGCCGCGGGCCCCAGGGCACGCAGGCTCGGCGCGCTCAGCAGCAGGCCCACCGTGGTCAGAACGACGACCAGCAGGGCCGGGCCCAGATGTGGGCCCACCCAGTCGCCCAAGCGGGTCGCCCACTGCACGACGGGCGCCAGGTCGGTGCCGCGCCAGGAGGTCTCAGTGGCGGTGTAGGCATCCTGCCGGCCCGTGACCAGCCAGGCGATGATCGGCCAGCTCAGGGCCGCCGAGCAGGTGAGCAGTGCCAGCGCCAGCAGCCGCCTGCGCGCGCCCGGCGCTTGAGGGGAGTGACCGGGCAGAAGACGGGGGAACCAGGTGGGTGGGACCCAGCTCCGGGCGCAGGCCGTCTCCCAGAGCCACCACAGCCCCAGCGCCGCCCCCAGCGGGACTCCGACGGGACGGGCGAAGCAGGCGGCCAGCGCCAGGGGGATCGCCGTCAGTGACCGCCCTCGGCTCGCCAGCCACAGCGTCAGACCCACCAGCACCAGCCCCAGGGACTCGGCGTAGGGGACCTGGAGAACTGCGGCGCACGGCGAGGACCAGACCAGGGCAACCGCCCACAGGGAGGCTCGCCTGCCCGTCACCGGTGAGAGCCAGCGGTCCATGACGACCGCCGCCGACGCCGAGGCCAGGACCGATACGAGGGTGGCGCGCACGTAGAAGGACCAGCCGGTCCAACCCAGCAGGGAGGCCGCGGCGCTCAGCAGCGGCATGAAGGCCCAGGTGTTCTGGGCCACCCGTCCGTCGCCGCCCACGGGCAGCCGCTCCGGGTAGCCCTCCTCGACGATCCGGTTGTACCAGCCTGAGTCCCAGAAGCGCAGGTGCTCCTCCCAGGACGGTGCGGCCCCGGCCCACGGGGTGGCGGGCGTGTCCTGGGCGCCCAGCCGCAGGATGAGGAGGGACACAGCGCTCGCCGCGGCCCAGACCACCAGGACCTGGAGCCAGTGGCGCGACCCCGAGGCGGCGTCATGCGTCGAGGGCGAGGGCGGGGCGTGCCGGGCGCTGGAGGACGCGGAGGACTCTGAGACGGGTGGGGTCACGGCCCCCACCCTACGGTCTGGACCCGTGTGCGGTGAGGATGAGCGACATGCGGGTAGCCTTGGGGTGTGAGCGCACCCATCGTCGCCGTGATCGGAGGCGGGCAGTTGGCCCGCATGATGCAGGAGGAGGCCAGTGCTCTGGGGATTCACCTCAGGGCGCTGGTGGAGGCCGCGGACGGGTCCACCGGACAGGTGACCCCGGACGCGCCCGTCGGAGCCGCCGACGACGAGGCGGCCGTGCGCGCCGTCGTCGCCGGGGACGGTAGTGACGGGCCCACAGGCGGGCCGGCCTCGGTCCTCACCTTCGAGCACGAGCACCAGGATTCGGCCCTGCTGGAGAGGCTCCAGGCCGAAGGGGTCAGTGTCCAGCCCACCCCGCAGGCCCTGACCCTGGCCCGCGACAAGCTCGCCATGCGGCGGATGATGAGCGCGGCTGGGCTCCCGCAGCCCGCCTGGGCGGAGATCGGCGGGCCGCAGCAGGAGGACGCCGAGCAGATGGTCGACGCCATCGAGGCCTTCGCCGCCGAGCACGGCTGGCCCGTGGTCCTCAAGACGCCGCGTGGAGGCTATGACGGCCACGGGGTGCTACTGGTGCGCAGCGCCGAGTCCCTGCGCCAGGGCGAGGCGGCCGACTGGATCGCCTCGGTGGCCCGTGCCCGAGCGGGTCAGGGCGACGGTCGTGGGGCCGGTGGGGGAGGCAGCCTCGGAGGGGCGGTGGTGACCAGTCTCCTGGTGGAGCAGGCGATCCCCTTCACCCGTGAGCTCGCCGTCCTGCTGGCCCGCACCCCCAGCGGGCGGGTGGCGGTGTGGCCGGTGGCCCAGACGGTCCAGGAGGACGGCATGTGCGCCGAGGTCCTGGCGCCGGCACCCGGTCTCGACTCGACCGCCGTCGAGGAGGCCGAGCTCATCGGCCGCACGGTCGCCGAGCGCGCCGGGGTGACCGGGGTGCTCGCCGTTGAGCTCTTCGCCGTGGAGACCTTCGGGGAGCCCACGCGCCTGTACGTCAACGAGCTGGCGATGCGTCCCCACAACTCCGGGCACTGGACCCAGGACGGGTCCGTCACCAGCCAGTTCGCCCAGCACCTGCGGGCGGTTCTCGACCTGCCGCTGGGCGCCACGGAGGCCACGGCGCCCACCACCGTCATGGTCAACCTCATCGGCGGCCGGCGTGAGCCGGGGCCCGATGCCCTGGCCCGGGCCATGGCTGCGCACCCCGAGGCCCGCATCCACCTCTACGGCAAGCAGTGGCGAGCGGGCCGCAAGCTCGGGCACGTCACCATGACGGTCGGTCCGCACCAGGAGGTCGCCGACGTCGTCGAGCAGGCGCGCGGGGCCGTCGCCATCCTGCGCGGGGACGCCTGAGTCGGACGCATTCAGACCACAGCACGCAGGACACGACAGAACACGGCAGGACACCGAAGACAGGGAGGACGTTGATGAACGGGGTCAGCGCAACGACGACGGGCACGCAGGACGCGGAGCGGCCGGTGGTCGGCATCGTCATGGGGTCGGACTCGGACTGGCCGGTCATGGGGGCCGCCGCCGAGGTCCTCGACGAGTTCAAGGTGGCCTATGAGGCCGACGTCGTCTCCGCCCACCGCATGCCCACCGAGATGATCGACTACGGGCGCGCCGCTGCTGAGCGGGGGCTGCGCGTCATCATCGCAGGCGCCGGGGGAGCGGCCCACCTTCCCGGGATGCTGGCGGCCGTCACCGAGCTGCCGGTCATCGGGGTGCCGGTGCCGCTGAAGTACCTCGACGGTATGGACTCCCTGCTGTCCATCGTGCAGATGCCCGCCGGGGTCCCGGTGGCCACGGTCTCCATCGGCGGGGCCCGCAATGCCGGGCTGCTGGCGGTGCGTATCCTCGCCTCCGGTCAGGGGCCGGAGGCCGCCCGCCTGGGCGCCGCCATGCGGGCCTTCCAGACGGACCTCAGCGAGGTCGCCCACGCCAAGGGCGCCGCCCTGCGCGAGCGCCTGCGGGAATGATGCTCAAGAGAGCGCGTGACGTGCGTTCTGCTCACGACCATGTCACGAGCCGGCCTTGAAGGCCTCCTGCCAGAACTCGTCGGCGTCCCAACCGGCTTTCATTCCCAGGGCATTCAGTGGGATACGATGATACTTGCTTAAAAGACTGTGTAGTCTCAGAGCCCACGTTGAGTGCGGGCTGATGGTGAACAAGATCGACTGAAGAGAGACGAGAACCGGGTAGAGTCTCTTTCGTTCCAAGGCTCTCGGGTTGTTGGTATCGAAGACGCTGCGTTCGGTGAGCCAACGAACGGTCCTGCTTTTTGGGATGACTGGATAAACGCCAAGGAATCTGTTCCAGAGGCGTCCGTGATGGGCGCAGATGTTGCGCACCCTCACGTAGGTCTTGAGCCAAGATAGCAGTACCTGGTCAGGGAGATTGAGCTCTCGCGCAACTGTTTTGCGATATCTGGGGGTCAGATTGGCGTAAAGATGCTGAAGCTCGCCGGCGGTGAGAAGCTCGATGACCAGCCAGGATGGCGGTGTCGCTGGAGACGAGTAGGTAGCAAGGTAGTGCGAGAGTGCGTCGGGGTAGTGGAGACGATCCGTCTGCTCGTTGCGATCCGAGGGGGTGTGTTGCCGTTGGCGTCTTGTGAGGTCCTCAATACGCTCAATCGTTGTGGAGTATCCTCTGCAGCTTTGGTAGTTCGAGGCGTTGAGGTACCAGAAGGCCCCACCTTCACCGTGTGTTGACATTGTGTTGGACACTGCAGCGCGCACCGCAACCTCGACGCGTTCAAGAGCGTCCATTGCCAGGAGGCGCAGCTGTCGGTCAAATACGTAGACATAGAGAATGTCGTCGAAGGTGGTGTCCGGTCTGAACGAGTGGGTGGTGCGATCGGCTTGGAAGGGGATTGTGTAGGGGGAGAGTCGATAGTATCCGATGTGTCGGAGGTATCTGGCGGCACGATTTCGGTCCGTGATGATGAGTCCGCGTTCAATGTAGCGCTCAATGAGGTCGTTCTCGTTGAGTGCTGGTTTATCGTAATGTTGACCTGGAGGATTCATCCTCCAATTGTAGGGTGTTGGTATGTAAAAACCCCCCGATTTGGGCGTGCTCTGATGAGCGAGAGGCCTGGGGGGTGTTGTGGTGCCAGTGTACACGGGTTTACCAGGTGCGAGGTGGGGTGAGGAAGGAGTGCGCTGACTTGTTGATCTCACGTTCGTTTCTGTTCGCTTCTGAGCGAGCGTGGGTAGACTATGGACATGAGCATTCTCGTTGCTGGAGGCGCCGGCTACATCGGCGCGCACGTGGTCCGACTTCTCCTCGAGCGCGGGGAGGAGGTCGTCGTCGTCGATGACCTGTCCTACGGGACGCCGGAGCGAGTCAAGGGGGCCTCCCTCGTCGAGCTCGACGTCGCCAGCGGCCAGGCCCCCCAGACCCTTGCCGAGGTCATGGACTCGCACGGCGTCACCGCCGTCATCCACTTCGCCGCCCGCAAGCAGGTGGGCGAGTCCGTCGAGCGCCCCGCCTGGTACTACCAGCAGAACGTCGGCGGCCTGGCCAACATGCTGCTGGCCATGGAGACCGCCGGCGTCAAGCAGATGATCTTCTCCTCCTCAGCCGCCGTCTACGGCATGCCCCCGGTGGAGGTTGTTCCCGAGGACATCGACTGCCGCCCCATCAACCCCTACGGCGAGACCAAGCTCATCGGGGAGTGGATGATGGCCGACGCCGAGAAGGCCTGGGGGCTGCGCTGGGCCGGCCTGCGCTACTTCAACGTCGCCGGCGCCGGCTGGGACGACCTGGGCGACATGGCCACCCTCAACCTCATCCCCATGGTTCTCGACCGGCTCGCCAAGGGTGAGACCCCCAAGATCTTCGGAACCGACTACCCCACCCCCGACGGCACCTGCGTGCGCGACTACATCCACGTCAAGGACCTGGCCGTCGCCCACATCGCCGCCCTGGACTACCTGGCCGGCGGCCAGGAGATGGCCGAGCACGTCTTCAACGTCGGCACCGGCCAGGGCGCCTCGGTGCGTGAGGTCGTCTCCAAGGTCATTGCCTCCACGGGCCTGGACCTGGAGCCCGAGGAGCTCGCCCGCCGCGCCGGCGACCCGCCCCAGCTCATCGGCAACGCCACCCGCATCGGCGAGGTCCTGGGATGGAAGGCCGAGCACGACCTGGATGACATCGTCGACTCCTCCTACACCTCCTGGCAGGCCGACCCCAACCGCCCCCACTTCGGCTGAGCGGTCCCAACACCACGGCGTGCGGGCCGGTTCCCCTCTCCCGGGGAACCGGCCCGCACGTGTGCGTCTTCGGTGCCTGAGCGTCAGGACTGGTTGAAGTCCGCGGCCGTCAGCTTCCCGTCGCGCAGCTTGGAGAAGAAGTCCGGTGCGGTCGTGTCCCGCAGCAGCACCGTTTCGCCGATGTCGGCGTCTTCGGGGGAGTAGGCGGGATCCTCAATGGGCGGGGCCCCGGTCAGGCCGCCACCGGAGGCGGAGCGGAAGGCCAGCACCATCTGGGCGATGCTCATGGTGCCGGCGCTGCGATCCACCGTGAGTGCGTTCGTGCCGGCGTCGACCAGCGCGTCCTGCCGGGAGAAGGAGAAGGCGGTGGACGGCGTCGCCGCCTTGGAGACCACTGCCGAGATGACGGCGCGCTGGCGCTGACCGCGACCCACGTCGCCGGTCGGGTCCGACTTGCGCATCCGGGAGTAGGCCAGCGCCTTCGTCCCGTCCACCGTCTGACACGTGCCCTGAGAGGTGTCCCAGACCAGGCCCGAGTCCTCGTCGGCGACGTCGTAGTCCAGGCAGACGTTGACCCCGCCGACGGCGTCGACCGTCTGGGACACCCCGGTCATGCCGACCTCCACATAGTGGTCCACGGTCAGCCCGGAGAGCTTCTCCACGGTCTGGACCAGCAGCTTGGGGCCGCCGTAGGAGTAGGCGGCGTTGATCTTGTTCTCCCCGTACTCGGGGATGTCCACGAAGGTGTCACGCGGCAGGGAGGTCAGGCTTGTCTGCCCGTTGACCGCCTTGTGCAGCAGCATGACGGAGTCGGCGCGGGCACCTTCGGTGTCATCCTGGATGACACCGCCACGCGCGTCCGAACCCACGATGAGCCAGGTCTCGCCCGGAGTGTCCGCCGCCCCGGACAGGGCGTCGACGCGATGGAGCTGGGAGGAGACGTCATTCCACAGCCAGGCGACCCGCGCTGCAATGAGAGCCAGGACAACCACGATGACGACGACCGTCCAGCCCAGGATCCGGCGCCATCGCGGCCGGGAGCGCTTCGGCTGCCGCGGCTGCTCGGGCTTGAGCTCCGGCCCGCCCGGAACGGGCTCATGCGGGGACTGCGGGCTCTGGGACCCTACGGGGTAGGTGCCGCGTCGCACAGGCATCGCCTGTGTGCGCTCCGGGCCGGATGCGGCACTGCGTCCGTCGGCATCCGGCTCCAAGGGGACCGCACTCGACCCGGCCCGGGCGTGGCTGCCTCGTTGAGACGGGGCGGCTGGGCGCCGGGGTTGGACCGAGGGTGGCTGCTGGCCCGTTCGCTCAGAGGCGGACTGGGCCGAGGCCTGCTGCTCGTCGCTGTCCTGACGACCCAGGACTGAGTGTCGCTGGGGCCGGCGGGTACCAGAGGCCGATGACGGGCGGCGCGGGGAGCCTCCGGCGACGTCGGTGGGCTGGGCAGTGTCCTCGCCACCGGGTGCCTCCCCGCGCTCGCGGCTGCGCTGATTGACGGCATCGATGGGGCGCTGCCGGCGCGGAGACCTGCCTCCGTCGGAGCCGGGGGTGATCGAGGGCGGGAGTGAGTCGTCTGTCGGAGTCACACCACTGATTCTGCCTCAGGCGGGGCAGGCAGGGGTGGTCGGCTTCGCGGCGGGTTGCTGCTGGGGGGTGCTCGCCTTGGGGGCCTGGGTGGCCGGAGCCGGCGTCGGGGTGGCCTGGGAGGACTCGGAGGACTCCGAGGACTCTGAGGACTCGTCAGTGTTCTCCGAGGCGGAGCCGTCCGCGGTGGCGCTCGAGTCCGACGAGGCGGGGGCCGAGGTGTCGGAGGGGATGGGCTTGTCGTCCTCGAGGGCCTTCCAGACCTTCTTGGCGCCCTCGGCGGGGACCACCTGGTTCGGGTTGTCTGCGGGCTGGTTCGGCATGGTGACGAAGTTGATCTTGTCGATGCCCACGCCCTGAATGGAGTAGGCCAGGCCCGACAGGTTGCCGATCTGACCGATGCGCTCGGACGTGGTGAGCGTCTCCAGGGTGGAGGTCAGGAAGCCGGACTGCGTCAGGAGGCTGGAGGACAGCGCCTTGGAGGCCATGGCCCGCATGAGGTTCTGCTGACGGGTGATACGGGAGAGATCCGAGCCGTCACTCACCCCGTGCCGGACACGGGCGTACTGCAGGGCGTTCTCGCCGTTCAGCTTCTGGCAGCCCTCATCGAGCTTGAAACCGGTGTACTCGGAGTCGTCAATGGCCTCATCGACCTGCACGTGGACGCCGCCGAGGGAGTCAACCACTTTGGACAGGCCTGAGAAGTCGACGACGACGAAGTCATCGATGCGCACGTGCGTCAGCTTCTCCACGGTCTTGAGGGTGCAGGTGGCCCCGGAGGCAACGGCCTTCTTGTCGTTACTGCTGCTGCCGGCTCCGTTGGCGAAGGCGGAGTTGAACGGTGCGTCCTCGCTGGCGTCGGTCTTCCCGCCGTCGAGGCTCGTGCACTCGGGGATGTCGACCAGGGTGTCGCGGGGGATGGACACGGCATCGACGCGCGTGCGATCGGCCGAGATGTGCATGACCAGCGCCGTGTCGGAGCGGGCCACGGAGACCTCGTCGTCGCCCTGTGAGCCGTCGACGTTGTTATTCCCCGCGCGCGAGTCGGTGCCCAGGATCAGAAGGTTGACGGCTCGGCCCTCGTAGCTGTCCGGCGGCTTGGTGCCGGGCCGGTCCTCCTCGGTCAGAAGGCTGTCGATGTTGAACCAGGCGATCCGCGACTGGATGTTGTGCCACGCGAAGCCCGCGGCGGAGACGACGAAGATCGTCACCGCGAGCAGGCTGAGTCCCACTCGTCGGGCCAGGCGGCGTCCGAGTTCCTTGGAGGAGTGTCGCGCATGCGGCTTACTGAACTGAGGCACGGAAGTGATCATAGGGAACGAGACTGCTAAACCATATGGGTCTGCCTACACCTGTTACATGAGATTTACCCAATGCTGGGTGAAGCCTCTCACAGGGGTAACGGGGCTAGGCTCTGTCCGTGACCAGTGTTGCCAAACCCACGCCGACCAGTGCCTCGGCCGCTCCCGTCAGTGCTTCGGATCAGGTAGGGGAGCGCTCGGGGGCTCGGGCCCTCCCTCCCGATGAGCAGAGCGTGCGAGTGGTGACGGTCGCCTTCAACCCGGGTGAGGAGCTGGAACGCTTCCTGGCCTCCTTGGCCACGGCGACGGCGCGCAGGCTCGTCGTCGTCATCGCGGACAACGGCACCGAGCACGACGTCGTCACTGCTGCTGCTCAGCGGCACGGGGCGCGCGTCGTCGGGGACGGCACCAACCTCGGTTACGGGGCGGGCGCCAACCTGGCGGCCGCGGATCTGGAGGAGGACTGGATCGTGGTGGCCAATCCCGATCTCGTCTGGAGACCCGGGAGCCTCGACGTCCTCATTGATGCGGGCCTGGCCAACCCGGCGGCCGGCTGTCTGGGGCCTCTCCTGCTCAACCCCGACGGCACTGTCTACCCCTCCGGGCGCGCCCTGCCCTCCCTGGTCAAGGGTGCAGGGCACGCCGTTCTGGGCAAGATCTGGCCGGCCAACCCCTTCTCCGCCGCCTATCACACTGCCGGACAGGGGGGCTGCGACGGGACCCGGACAGTGGGCTGGCTCTCCGGGGCCTGCCTGCTGCTGCCCGCCGCCGCCTGGAGGCGCCTGGAGGGCTTCGACGACGACTACTTCATGTTCTTCGAGGACGTGGATTTGGGGGAGCGGGTCGGACGGGCCGGCTGGCTCAACGTGCAGGTGTCGGACTCCGTCGTCGTCCACGAGCAGGGGGCCAGCTGGAAGGCCCGCCCCGAGAAGATGATCCGGGCGCACCACGCCTCCGCCCGCCATTACCTCAGCGGTGTCTACGACGCTCCCTGGCAGGCGCCGGTGCGCTGGCTGCTGAACGGCGGGCTGCGCCTGCGCGAGGAGCTCGAGGTCCGCGCCTCCCGGCACTGAGGGGGAGCGCCCGGTGCTCTCCGGGTGTCTCCGGGTCAGTCGTCGGTCTCGGTGCTGAGCCGCGCGCCGGCAGGGGGCTCGGGGGCGTTGTCCAGGGCGATACGCCGAGCCAGGTGAGTGATCTGCCGCTCTCTGGCACTGTTGCGCCTGAAGGAGGAGAGGATCTGCGCCAGGAAGGCGATGACCAGGGCATAGAGCAGGAAGTCAGTGCCTCGCCCGACCCCCATCCGGTGCGCGATCGAGCTCATCACCCAGGGGAAGGTGATGTTGAAGACGGCGAAGGCCACGAAGGCCAGGGTGACCAGCCTGCGGGCGGCCATGTGGCGGGCCCCGCCGGGGGTGCGCAGCATCATCCAGCCGACGGCGATCACGGCCAGGATCAGGGCGGCCTGGATGTAGAACTGGTGGTTCGTGATCGGCGTGACCTGGGTGGCGAACTGATGAATCATGGGCTGTGCCTTCCGTGCGGGCTCAGGAGAAGAGCAGGTCGACCAGGATGTTGACCGAGTTCCACAGGGACTGGCCCTTGGCGCGGGAGTAGTCGGTGTAGACGATGTGCACCGGGAACTCGCGCCAGGGCATGCCGGTGGCGCCGATCTGGCGAATGATCTCGCTGGCGTGCGCCATCCGGTTCTGCTTGAGGTCGAGCTGTGCCAGGACGTCGCGGCGGATCACCCGCAGGCCGTTGTGGGCATCGGTCAGACGCATGCCGGAGGTGTGCGAGCTGACGGCCGCCGCCGTGCGCAGGACGATCCGCTTGAGCCATCCCACCGGGGAGGGGCCCTCGAGGAAGCGCGAGCCGAGGACGACGGCGAGATTCTCAGCTCGCGCCGCGGCCACCATGGCGGCGGCGTCCGTGGTGGAGTGCTGGCCGTCGGCGTCGAAGGTGACGACATAGTCGGCATTGGTCTTCTCCAGGACGTAGGAGAAGCCCGTCTGCAGCGCTGCGCCCTGGCCGAGGTTGATCGGGTGACGCACGACCACGGCCCCCGCGGCGGCCGCCTCCCGGGCGGAGGCGTCCTTGGAGCCGTCGTCGACGACGACGACGTAAGGGAAGATCTTGCGAGCCTGGGAGATGACCTCGCGCACGACGGTCGCCTCGTTGTACAGGGGAATGACGAGCCAGGTGTCGGTGACCGGGTGCGCCGGGGTGGGCTCCCCGGTCTGCGTTGCGTTGGAGGTAGTCACCTCCGCATTCTTGCACGCGATGAGTTGGTGTCAGCCCTCTTGCGGGAGGCGGGGGCGGTCGGTGTTGGTGGGGTAGGTCTCGTTCGGGGCGTGCCCAGGCGTCGTCTCGTGAGGAGGAGTCCCCTAGGATGGGGCAGGTCGTGCAGCGCCCGCCGCCCCCGGCGACCGGAGCGGCACGGCTTCCGGCAGCCACCAGGCTGCCCGGACTCATTCGATCGTCAGGGCGGTGCGAGCCGCCCGCACAGGAGTCGCCGTGGCCACCCGCATCGCCCCGTCCGCAGATGTCTCCGAGGAAGCCGTGCTCGGAGAGGGCACCAGCATCTGGCACCTCGCACAGGTCCGTGAGCACGCCGTCCTCGGACGGGACTGCATTGTGGGGCGCGGCGCCTACATCGGTGAGGGCGTCGTCATGGGAGACAACTGCAAGGTGCAGAACTACGCCCTCGTGTACGAGCCGGCCCGCCTGGCCGACGGGGTCTTCATCGGCCCGGCGGTCACGCTGACCAACGACCACTTCCCTCGGGCCGTCAACCCCGACGGCTCGCTCAAGTCGGCCGCCGACTGGGAGCCCGTGGGAGTCACCATCGAGCAGGGCGCGTCGATCGGCGCCCGCGCCGTGTGCGTGGCTCCGGTGCGTATCGGGGCCTGGGCCACGGTGGCCGCCGGCGCCGTGGTCACCAAGGACGTTCCCGCTCATGCCCTGGTCGCCGGGGTCCCCGCTCGCCGCATCGGCTGGGTCGGGCGCGCCGGTGAGCCCCTCATTCCCTCCGACCCCGGCCCCGACGGCGCCCCGCGCTGGCGCTGCCCCGTCACCGGGACCCTGTACGAGCAGTTCGACGCCGAGCCCGCTGCCGGGTCCGGCTCGCAGTCCAGCTCCGAATCCACCACCATCCGAGAGGTCACCCACTGATGTCACGCGAGTTCATCCCAGCAGCCAAGCCGATCATCGGGCAGGAGGAGCGCGACGCCGTCGACGCCGTCCTCACCGCGGGCATGGTCGTCCAGGGACCCCAGGTCAAGGCCTTCGAGGAGGAGTTCTCCGCCCAGGTCGTCGACGGCGTCCACTGCGTGGCCGTCAACTCCGGCACCTCGGCCCAGCACGTGGCCACCCTGGCCAGCGAGCTCCAGGAGCGCGCCGGCGGGGCCCCGGAGGTCATCGTCCCCTCCTTCACCTTCGCCGCCACCGGCAACTCGGTGGCCATCAGCGGTGCCGTGCCGGTCTTCGCCGACATCGACCCGGTGACCTTCACCCTGGACCCCGCTGGCGTCGAGGCCGCGATCACGGCGCGCACCGTGGCGATCGAGGTGGTGCACCTGTACGGTCTGCCGGCCAATATCCCCGAGATCCTGAGGATAGCCCGAGCTCATGGCCTGGCCGTGCTCGAGGACTGCGCCCAGGCGCATGCCGCCGCCGTCGACGGCCGGCCGGTGGGCACTTTCGGGACGTGGGGATCCTTCTCCTTCTACGCGACCAAGAACATGACCTCCTTGGAGGGGGGCATGGTCACCACTCGCGACGCCGGACTGGCGCGCCGGGTGCGACTGCTTCGCAATCACGGCATGGAGCGGCAGTACGCCAACGAACTGGTGGGTCTGAACAACCGCATGACCGACTCGTCCGCGGCCGTCGGCCGGGTCCAGCTGAGCAGGCTGGCCGAGTGGACGGCCCGGCGCCGGGGCAACGCGGCCTTCCTGGACGAG